>CAZDTE010000195.1:0-5019 GCA_964508275.1 uncultured Ardenticatenales bacterium | reverse complement strand
TGCTCCCCCAGAATTGGGGGCCGGGGGGCGTTCCCCAAGTTATTGAGATGATACGTCGATTCTAATGCCGGCTCGGACGGGAGAGCGCTACCTTGGAACAAACACTGTACACAGTCGGGCTGAACATGGTGCGTGGTATCGGCTCAGCCCGCACGCGGTTACTGCTGAACCGGTTTGGCACAGCAGAGGCCGCCTGGCACAGCTCTGACCACGACTTGAGGGCCTGTGGGCTGCCACAACCCGTGGTCCAGAATCTAATTGCCCTGCGCGCGGACGTAGACCTCGAACAGGTAAAGACCCGCCTGGAGCGCATGTCAGTTTCCGTGCTGGTTTGGGATTCCCCCAGCTATCCACACCTGCTGCGCAACATCGAGAACTCGCCGCCCGTGCTCTACGTTCGGGGGCACATCGACCCCGAAGCCGAGTGGGCCATAGCCATCGTGGGCACGCGCCGGGCCTCCGACTACGGAAGGTCGGTGGCCCGAAGACTGTCCACCGACCTGGCCCAGAATCAGGTGACCGTCGTCAGTGGCCTTGCCAGAGGCATAGACACCGCCGGACACCGGGCCGCCCTGGACGCCGGAGGCCAGACAATCGCCGTTCTCGGTTGCGGGATCGATCACGTCTACCCGCCGGAGAACCGCTCGTTGGCTGCCCAGATCGCCGAACAAGGCGCACTCGTGACCGAATATCCCTTGGGCACGCCTCCCGAAAGCAGCAATTTCCCGCCGCGCAACCGGATCATCAGCGGTCTTACGCTCGGCACCATCGTCGTGGAGGCCGGCAAACGGAGTGGAGCCTTGATCACGGCGGCCTACGCCCTGGACCAGGGCCGCGACGTCTTCGCTGTGCCCGGTAACATCTACAACCGCGGCAGCAAGGGCACGAACCAGCTCATCCGGGATGGAGCGCACCCAGTAACTGACGTGCGAGACGTGCTTGAATCGCTGAACCTGAATATGCTCAGCGACCACCAGGCCGCCCGTGAGATCCTTCCTGCAAACGAATTGGAGGGCAAACTGCTGCAATACGTTTCGGCCGAGCCAACCCACGTGGACCAGATCAGTCAGGAGAGCGAGCTTCCCGTAGCCACCATTTCCAGCGCGCTCGCGTTGATGGAGCTGAAGGGAATGGTACGTCAGGCCGGAGGAATGAAGTACGTCCTGGCGCGAGAGAAGGCAGCCGAATACGATGTCCAAGCAGTTAGCAGTTAGCGGACAGATCGCAGCGCCTCAGCAGGTTGCGCCGCTCCACGCTGCACACAGCAGGCAACACGATTCCTTTGCCGACTGAGCGATTGCTTGTTCACGTAAGCCCAGGAGGGCACACTTGTACGCTCTAATACTCGCCGGCGGTGTCGGGACGCGGTTGTGGCCGCGCAGCCGACGCGCCCGCCCCAAACAGTTGTTGGACCTGCTCACCGCCCGGTCAATGTTGCAGACAACGTTTGACCGCATAGCGCCGACCTTCCCAAGCGAAAACATCTTCGTAATAACGGGACGGGCCTACGTGGCCGATGTGCGCCGGCAGTTGCCCAAACTCCCGGCCGGAAACGTGATCGGCGAACCGTCGGGGCGCGGCACGGCACCCGCCATCGGCCTTGGCGTGTTGCACGTTCGCCGGCGCGACCCGGATGCCGTCCTGTTCTCGCTGCACGCCGACCACCACATCGCCAAAGAGGATGATTTCCGGGCCACGTTGCAGTCGGCAGCGCAGGTTGCCCGCGATGGCTTCCTGGTCACGCTCGGTATCCAACCTTCCTACCCGGAGACCGGTTACGGTTACATCGAGATGGGCGAGTCACTGGGCCAGTTCGGCACGCACAGCGCAGCCCGCGTGGCCCGCTTCACCGAGAAACCGAACCCGGAGACCGCTCGCCGGTTCGTGGAAAGCGGCCGGTACCTTTGGAACAGCGGCATCTTCGCCTGGCGCGCATCTGCCATCATGGCCGAGATGGCGCGGTGGATGCCGGAGTTGTATGACCGCCTCACCGAGATCGAATCGGCGTGGGCGACCGCACCGGAAGACGAGGTGTTGGACCGCCTCTGGAAGCAGGTCCCTACCGGAACGATTGACGTTGGCATCTTGGAACAGTCGGACCGGGTTGCCGTCGTGCCCACGGACGTGGGGTGGAACGACGTGGGCAGTTGGGCCACCCTGCTCGACCTGCTGCCTGTGGATGAGCACGGCAACGTGTTGATCGGGAATAACCTGGCGCTTGACACACGCCGGTCACTGGTCTACTCGGACGACCGTCTGGTCGCCGTGCTCGGACTCGATGAGCTGATCGTTGTCGACACCAACGACGTCCTCCTGATCTGCCCAAAAGATCGGGCGCAGGAGGTCAAAACCCTTGTGGACGAACTGGCCCGGCGCGAGCGGCACGAATACTTGTGATTGATCCCTTGAAAGAACGAAACCTGCCTAAGAAGGAGCATCCATGTCTGAAGAAGCACCGATTGCGTATTGCGTGAAGTGTAAACAAAAACAGCCCATGAAAGACGCGCGGCCAGACTTCACGGCCAGCGGCACGCCAGCGACACGAGGCACCTGTTCCGTGTGTGACACCGGCATGTTCCGCATGGGCCGCACACCGGCCCACGAAGGACTGACACCACCGGCGCCAGAATCGCGCCCCAAGCGTTCGCGGAAAGCGGCGCGGGCGGGCAAACGCCAAGGAAAGAGACGCACTGGCCAGCTGGTGATCGTCGAATCGCCCGCCAAGGCACGCACGATAGGCAAGTTCCTGGGATCGGGCTATACTGTCAAAGCGTCGGTCGGGCACGTGCGCGACTTGCTGAAATCGCGACTGAGTGTGGACATTGACAACAATTTCGATCCCACCTACCGCGTGCCCAACGACAAGCGCGAAGTGGTCAAGGAACTGAAGAAGCTGGGCTCCGAAGCGCGCGAGGTGTTCCTGGCAACAGACCCCGACCGGGAGGGAGAGGCGATAGCCTGGCACGTGGCGCAAGCCGCCGGCATCCCGGAAGATGCCACCCGGCGGGTGGTGTTCCACGAGATCACGAAAGAAGCGATCAAGGATGCCTTTGCCGAGCCGCGCGAAATCGACATGAGGTTGGTGAACGCCCAACAGGCACGCCGCGTATTGGACCGCCTCGTCGGCTACCAGATCACCCCCTTGCTCTGGCGCAACGTGCAAGGCGGCCTCTCCGCCGGCCGCGTGCAGTCCGTGGCCCTCCGGCTGATCGTCGAGCGGGAGCGCGAGATCGAGGCGTTCGTGCCGGATGAATACTGGTCACTGGACGCGCTCCTATCCAAGCGAGATCGCCGGCTGCCGAAGGCGAAACGAGAGTTCCTGGCCTCGCTGCACCGCCTGCATGGCAAGAAGCCGGATCTGAAGAACGAAACCGACGCCGGGGCCATTGTCGCCGCGCTGAACGGAGCGACCTACGTCGTCACGGATGTGATCCGCAAGGAACGTACGCGCCGGCCGGCCGCTCCCTTCACCACGAGCACACTGCAACAGGAGGCATCGCGTCGCCTGGGGTTTGGGGCGCGGCGCACGATGCGGGTGGCCCAGCAACTGTACGAGGGGATCGCCCTGGGTCCCGAAGGGCGCGTCGGCCTGATCACCTACATGCGCACGGACTCAGTCAACGTGTCGGCGGCGGTGCAGGCCGAGGCGCGTGAGTTCATCGCCGGACGATATGGCCCCGAGTTCCTCCCGCCGAAACCTCCCACGTACAAGACGCGAGCCAAGCGCGCTCAAGAAGCCCACGAGGCCATTCGGCCGACCAGTGTGCTCCGGCTCCCGGCCAAGCTCAAGCAATTCCTCAGCCAAGACCAGGCCCGACTCTACAATCTCATCTGGTCCCGCTTCGTGGCCAGCCAAATGGCGCCCGCCATCTACGATCAGACCGCCGTGAACGTCGTGGCCGATGCCGAAGGCCGAATCCCTGAGGGCGTTGATCACGTTGACGAAGGTCTGCGCAGCACGCTGGCGAGCAAACCGGCCTACCTGTTCCGGGCCACCGGATCCGTGATCAAGTTCCCCGGGTTCCTCTCCGTCTACGAGGAAACGCCCGTCACACAGCGGGACGGAGATCAAAGCAAGACCGCAGGAAAGGGAAAGGTCTTGCCGGCTTTGGACCAGGGCGAAGTGACCGATCTGATCGAGCTGTTGCCCGAACAGCACTTCACGCAACCGCCGCCGCGCTATTCCGAGGCGTCACTGGTGAAAGCCTTGGAAGAATATGGGATCGGGCGGCCCAGCACATACGCCCCCATCGTGGCCACGATCCAGTCCCGTGGTTATGTGGAACGCGAGCGCCGGCGGCTGCACCCCACCGAGTTGGGTTTCATTGTCAACGACCTGGTGGTCAAACACTTCCCTGACATCGTGAACACTGGTTTTACCGCGGAGATGGAAACGAAGCTGGACCGCATCGCCACCGGCCAAACCGAATGGGTGCCGATCGTGCGTGAGTTCTACGGCCCATTCTCCCAACACTTGGAGAAAGCCGAAAAAGAGATGCAGCGGGTGAAAGTGAAGGACCAGCCGACGGGCGAGATGTGCGAGAAGTGCGGGCACGCGATGGTAATCAAACGGGGACGGTTCGGCAAGTTCGTGGCCTGCAGCAACTACCCGGATTGTCGAAACACAAAGCCGTTCCTCGAGAAGGTTGGCGTGCCCTGCCCGAAGTGCGGCCAGGATTTGGTCGTCCGGCGCACGCGCAAGGGACGTACGTTCTACGGTTGCGCCGGCTACCCGGCCTGCGATTTCAGCTCATGGAAGCGCCCGCTGCCCCAGCCGTGTCCCGACTGCGGGGGATTGCTCGTGGAGCGCAACACTCGCCAGGCACAGTGTACGCAATGCGAGGAGCGTTTCGCGCGGGATAGCCTGAAGTAGTTGTGCGCGTAGTCTTATAGCACAGTGCTACGTATTGCGTGGCGCGTGGTGGGCGCGTCGTTCCACGCACCACGCAGAACGCAGTACGCAACATGTGACACCTGACCTATGGCGTTTTTTCTCATCAGAAAGTATCATCTCAATAA
>CAZDTE010000194.1:0-5020 GCA_964508275.1 uncultured Ardenticatenales bacterium | reverse complement strand
ATCTACAAGGGAGTTCCTTGGGCTTTTCCACCTTGTTTGAAGACATTTCGCGAATGCCAACAGGCTTCGTGATATCTTTCTGGCAGGTTTATTTCTCTGGAAAAGCCTAATTCAAAGACAGCAACCACTCGTCAAAAGGCGGCGAGACAACCTCCTTGTCAGCGAGCTCCCTATTCCCCTTCCATCGGCAAAACGACTCGCACGCGCGTGCCCTGGCCCGGTGTCGCGGTGATCTCCAGCCGGCCACCGGCCAGCGCCGCCCGTTCACGCATCCCCACCAGCCCGAAGTGTCCTAGCCGCGCCAGCTCCTCCGGCCGATTCGGCACATCAAACCCCGCACCGTCGTCGGAGACCGTCAGGATTACCTCATCCACCGTGTGCTGCAGGCGAACATCAGCCCGTCGGGCACCGGAATGCTGCACCACGTTGCTCAACGCCTCCTGAGCAATGCGATACACAGCCAGTTCCAGTTCCTCGCCCAGACGACGGGGAGCGCCGCTGATCTGCAATGTCGCTTCCATCCCGCTTTGGGCGCGCACGTCCTGCACAAGCATTTCCAGCGCCGGCTGCAAGCCCAGGTCTTCCAGGTAGATCGGTCGCAACGCCCGAGTGAACCGTCGCACCTCGGCGACGGTGGTGTTGACCATGCCCTTCAGCTCGTCCAGCCGCTCGACGGCCTGAGCCGGGTCGTGCTCCGACTGTCGCTGAGCCATCTCCACGCGCTGTCCCAACGCGATCAGCGTCTGGATCGTATCGTCATGCAATTCGCGGGCCAGCCGCTTGCGTTCCTCTTCCTGACCACTGGTAATCGCGCCGATGTAGTCTCGCATCCCCTGCTGGTACTGCCGGATCTGCTGGGCTAACGCATCCAACGTCTGGCGCAAGTCCTCGATCTCCCGCGTCCCGCCGACCGGCATCCGTACGGCGTCGAAATCTCCCCATGCCAGCCTGGTCGCTTGCTCGTCCAGTTGTTGGAGCGGGCGGACGATGGCTTGCAGGCCGAAGGCCACGGTCAGGCCGGCGGCCAAGGCGGCGAGCAGGAGCAACAGCGGGGCAACGAGAGAGAAGCGCATCAGCGGGCCCACGACGGCGTCCCACGGCTCCTGGGTGATCAACGCCCAACCGACCGGCGCCACCGGCGCGTACGCCACCACCGTCTCCACACCGGCCACGGAGGCCGTGAACGCGCCGGCCTCGCCACGACGCCAGTCCTCGTCGCCTTCGCCCGACAATACCTGGTCAGACTCAGGGGTGGAAGCGGCCAGCACCTGGCCCTCCCGGTCCACTACCGCAGCCCATCCCTGCCTACCGACGGCCAGCTCCGACACCAGCGGCTGCAGGCCCAATTCGCCGAGAGTGACGGCGGCCACGACCCAATGGGCGTTGGCCGGATGGGCCAGCAAGAACAGCCTCTCTCCGGTCAGCGGATCGTCATTCACAAGCGATGCGCGAAGAGAGTCCTCCGGCCCGGCGGTCAGTAGGGCCTTGACTGCCGCGGTCCGCGGCGTCCAGTCCTGGCCAGTGGGCCAGGCGGCCAGCATCGTGGCCGGCGGGTCCACCACCGCCATGCCGCCCCGGAACATCGTTTCCCCCGCGAGATGGGGGGTGAGCGCCGCCGGCCCGCCCGTGGCCACTTCCTCAGCCAGCGATGCCAGCATGTCTACGCGCATCTGAAGCCGGTCGGAGAGGCGCTCGGCGGCCATCCGCGCGGCTCGCGCGTCTCGGCTCTCCACCAGATCGCGCATCGCGTGCTGGTGGCCGACGACGCCGAGCACCGCCAGCGTCACCACGGCCACCGTCAGGGGCACCGTCGTCCACAGCAAGAGCTGGATCGGCACGCCGCGCAGCCAGCGCCGCTTGCCGACAAATCGCTGTTCGCTCACCGTGCGCCGCTTCTAACCCACTTCGTCCAGAGTCAACCAGCCCAGCTTCACCGCCCGCAACACCGCTTCCGTGCGTGTGCCGACGCCCAGCTTTGCGTACACGTTGGCCAGATGCCCTTGCACCGTCCGGTCGCTGATGTCCAGTTGCGCTCCAATCGCCTGGTTGGTCATCCCCTTCGCCACCAGCCGCAGCACGTCCAGTTCCCGGTCGGTCAACCCCTCGACGATCTCCTCGCTGGCCGGCGATGGGTGTCCGCTGGCCAGCCGTTGCACCACCTTGCGCGCGACCGCGGGGTCCAAAGCTGAGTCGCCACAGTGTACAGCCCGCACCGCCTGGATCAATTCCTCCGCACTGGCCGTTTTCAGCACATATCCTCCGGCGCCGGCCTGGAGCAGGGCGAAGATGTAGGGGTCGTCATCGTATGCCGTCAGGATGAGCACTCGGATCTCCGGGAACCGTGCCTTGATCTGCCGTGTGGCCTCGATGCCGCTCAGCTTGGGCATCTGAATGTCCAGCACGACCACATCGGGCTGGTGCTCGGTGACGAGTCGCACCGCTTCCTCGCCGTCCGCTGCCTCGGCAACCACTGCAATATCGGGCGACTCCTCAAGAAACTCGCGGATGCCTTTGCGGACGACAGTGTGGTCGTCGGCCAGTACCACCCGGATTGGCGTCTTTGCATTCATGACGGTTCTATCCTCATTTCTCTGTCAGCGCGCAGCGATCGGCAGGGTGAACGAAAAGGTGCTGCCCCGACCGGCGCCGGCGCTCTCCGCCCAGATGCGTCCGCCGTGGTCCTCCACCAGTTGCCGGGCGATGGTCAGCCCCAGGCCGGCGCCACCCGATTCCCGGCTGCGCGATTTTTCCCCCCGGTAGAAGCGGTCGAAGATATGCGGCAGGTCCTCGGCCGGGATGCCAGGGCCGGTGTCGGTCACCGTCGTCAGCAGCCAGCCATCACGGCTCACCCGCGACCGAATGCGGACCTCGCCGCCGGATGGCGTGTGGCTCAAGGCGTTCGACAGCAGGTTGAGCAGCACCTGGCGCAGGCGTTGCGGGTCGGCGTCGGCCGGCGGCAGGTCGGACGACAAGTCAGCGCGCATGGTTACGCCTTTCGCTTCCGCTTCGGAGCGCAAGCTGCTCAACAGGTCGGCGATCAGTTCCGGCAGGGTTACCGGCTGCCGGTCCAACGCCAGTTGGCCGGCTTCGGCATGGGCCAGGGTGCGCAAGTCTTCCACCAAGCGGCTCAAGAGCAGGGAATTGTTGTGCAACGGTTCCAGCGCTTCCGCCGTGAGCGGGAACACCCCGTCCTGCAGCGCCTCCACCTGGCCCTGGATCACGCTGATCGGTGTGCGCAGTTCGTGGGCGATGTCGGCCATCAGGTTGCGGCGCAGTTGCTCTTGCCGTTGAAGGCTGGCGGCCATCTGGTTGAACGCAGCGGCCACGCGGCCGACCTCATCACTGCCCGTCGCCGACACACGCACACCCAGATCGCCCCCGGCAACGCGGCCTGTGGCCTGCGCCAGTTGCCCCAAGGGCGAAGTGATCTGGCGCACCACGAGCGCGCCCAGGATCAAGGCCACGGCGCCGGCCGCCAGAGCGGCCAGGAAGATCGCCCGGTTCACGCGCCCCAGGAACTCCGCCTCGAGCTGGCTCGTCTGCGGGCTCATCATCCCCACGTCCTTCACCAGCAGGGTGCCGACCGTCTCTCCGGCGACCCGAATCGGGAGCCCAACCGCCCATTCCGACTCGGTCACGGTGCGGCCCATCTCGCCACCGGTGCTGTCGGCCACGATCTGGCGGCTACGCGCGTCCACGACCAGCAGGCGGTTGGAACCCATCATCATGTTGCCCATGCCCATGCCGCCCATCATGCTGCCCATGTTGCCCGCGCTGTTGCCGGAGAGCAGTTGCTCCACGCCAGCCCACGAACCGTTGCGGGCGTAGTAGTCGACCAGTGAAGATACCATGTCCTGCGCTGCGACCATCTGGCCCTGGAACATGAAGTGCTCGAACTCCGCGGTCGTAGCCCGGTTGGCAAGGATCGTCACCACGGCCACGCCGACCAAAACGACGGCCACGAACGCGCCCATCAACTTCACGGCCAGGCTACTCATCCGGCACCTCCGCGGCGAACTTGTAGCCCACGCTGAGCACGGTCTTGATGTAGCGCGGCGCACGGCCCTTCTCGCCCAGCTTCTGGCGCAGGTTCTTGATGTGCACGTCAATCGTCCGTTCGTAGCCTTCGTACGCCTCGCCCTGGATTCGGTCTAGCAGCTCCAGGCGGGTGAACGGGCGACCGGGGTTGGCCATCAGAACATGCAGCAGATCGAACTCCGTGGGCGTCAGGTCGAGTGGGCTGTCGTGCAGGTGGGTCTCGCGTCTCGTCGGGTCGAGCGAGAGCGCGCCAACCTGCAGAGGTCGGCCCTCGGCGATGCGGTCGGCGCGGCTCTGCCGGCGGAGGACCGTGCGCACACGGGCGACCAGCTCGCGGGGGCTGAAAGGCTTGGTCACGTAATCATCAGCGCCCAGCTCCAGCCCGATGAGCTTGTCTGCTTCTTCGACGCGCGCGGTGAGCATGATGATCGGTGTGTCGGCCACGACCGGATCGCGGTCCTGCCGGATCGCGCGGCAGACATCCAGCCCGTCCATGCCACTGAGCATGAGATCAAGCACGATCAGGTCCGGCCTCTCCTGACGGGCCATGAACAGGCCGCTCTTGCCGTCGTAGGTCGTCAGCACGCGATAGCCGGCCTGCTCCAGATAGCCCTTCACGACGGCGACAATGTCACGTTCGTCTTCGACAATCAAGATTCGTCGAGTCATCGTTTCCTTCGTCAGATTCCAGTAGGCAGTAGCCGAGTGTCAGATGTATTATACACCAATTGCTCCGGTTTGTCAGACATCGCCGCCACCCCGCGCGCAGTTTTGACAGCGTCCGGTACCTGGTGTACAACAAGAAACAACCCTACGTCAGTCCCAGTCTCAGTGGATTTGATGACACTGACTCCAAGGAAAGCGGGAAAGACAAGTTGCCCGACCAACACGTCTACAGTTGGGAGGCAACAGACTCTTGACGAGAAAACGAAAGCTACTACAAAAAGCTCTTTCGGGCTCAAAGAACCTCCGGTTTAGCGAA
>CAZDTE010000193.1:0-5034 GCA_964508275.1 uncultured Ardenticatenales bacterium | reverse complement strand
CCCCCCAACTCTGGGGGGAACCCGCTTTACTCCCCCCAGGATTGGGGGGCTGGGGAGGCTTCCAACCACTCACTGCTGAGACCATTCTCGCTGCCTGGCTGAGCAGTAACGAATTGGAGACGGTAGGGGCAAGGCATTCCTTGGTGCCTGATCTGATGGCAACACACCGGAGATGAACCCGTTTCTCGGACCATGTCAGGTAGCGCGGGGAACGCCTTGCCCCTACGCTACTCGAACACGACCACGTCCTTGCCGTGCAGCTTGTCCAGCACCTTGGTGGCGATGATCTCCAGGTGTGAGGGCTGGCCGACGAAGTCGAGGTCGTCCGCCGGCACCGTCAGCACCGGGCAGAGGTCGAAGCCGGCGATCCACTCCTCGTACAGCGCGTTCAGTTGCTCCAGGTACTCATCGGCAATCGTCTGCTCGAAGTCGCGGCCCCGCGCGCCGATCCGCGCCCTCAGCGTCGGCATGGACGCCTGCAGGTAGATGACCAAGTCGGGCGGCGGCAGCACGGCGATCACCGCCTCGTACAGCTCACGGTAGCTGTTGTAGTCCCGCTCGTCCAGCAATCCCTGCCGGTGCAGGTTCGTGGCAAACACCTCCGCGTCTTCGTACACGCTGCGGTCCTGGATCACCGTGCCCGGACGCTCCACGATCTGGCGGTGGTGGCTGAGTCGTCGGGAGAGGAAGAAGATCTGCGAGTGAAAGCTCCAGGCCTTCATGTCTTCGTAGAAATCGGGCAGGTAGGGGTTGTCGTTCACCGCTTCGTAGAACGGCTCCCAGCACAAGAAGTCGCTCAGCAACTGCGTCAGGCTCGACTTGCCGGCCCCCACGTTGCCAGCAACGGCGATGAATCTCTTCATCGGGCCAGCGCAACCCCCGCCGCTTCCACCACGGTGCCCAGGCGGATCACCTCGATCCCGTCCACTTCCTCGCGGCGCGAACCTTTCGGGATCAGGCAGCGGGTGAAGCCGAGCTTTGCCGCTTCGCTCAGGCGGGCCGTCACCTGCCCGACCGCGCGCAGTTCGCCGCCCAGGCCGATCTCGCCGACGACGGCCAGGTCGGATTGAATCGGCACATCGCGGAAGCTGGAGAGGATGGCGAGCGCGACTGCCAGGTCCGCGCCGGGCTCGCCGATGCGCAGGCCGCCGATCACGTTGACGAAGATGTCCTGGTTGAAGAGGCGCAGGCCGACCCGTTTGGTGAGCACGGCGGCGAGCATCAACAAGCGGTTCATGTCCACGCCGTTCGCCGTGCGTCGGGGCAGGTTGAAGCTGGTTGTGCTGGTGAGTGCTTGCACCTCGACCAGCAGGGGGCGCGTCCCTTCCATCGTCACGGCCACGGCGCTGCCGGTGGCGTCCTTCCGGTGTTCGGCAAGGAACACCTGCGACGGGTTTTCCACCTCAATCAACCCCTGTTGTCCCATCTCGAACACGCCGACCTCGTGCGTCGAGCCGAAACGGTTCTTCACGCTGCGCAGCAGGCGGTAGGCGTGGAAGCGGTCGCCTTCCAGGTATAGCACCGTGTCCACGATGTGTTCCAGCACGCGCGGGCCGGCGATGGCCCCGGCCTTGGTGACGTGGCCGATCAGGAAGATGGGGACGCCGTGCCCCTTCGCCACCTGCAGCAAGCGTACTGCGCACTCCCGCACCTGGCTGACGCTGCCGGCGGATGACGTGAGATCGGTCAGATACATCGTTTGGATGGAGTCGATGACCAGGGCAGCAGGCGCGAGGCGGTCCGCGTGTTGCACGATCGTGTCCAGGTCGGTCTCGGCCAGGAGGTACAAGTCGTCCGTCTGGATGCCCAGCCGGCTGGCACGCATCTTGATCTGGTGGACCGATTCCTCGCCGGAGACGTAGAGCACCTTCTGGTTTTGCGCGGCCAGCAGGCCGGCCACTTGCAGCAGCAGGGTTGACTTCCCGATACCCGGATCGCCACCGACCAAGACCAGTGAACCGGGGACGATGCCGCCGCCCAAGACGCGGGAGAATTCTGCCATCGGCAGGTCCGTGCGGCGCAAGTCGTCGGCCCGGATCTCGCTCAGCCGCAATGGTGCCGAGGAGGGACGCAAGGGAGTGGTCTTCTGCGGTGCGGTGTCCACGACCATCTCCTGGAAGGTATTCCATTCGTTGCACGCGCTGCATCGACCCTGCCAGCGAATCGATTCTGTGCCGCACGATTGGCAGACGTAGACAGACTTGGTCTTCTTTTTCCGGGCCATCGGGCCTTCACCCTTCGACAAAAAGTAAGGGCGAACGGTCGTTCGCCCTGTTCACTTATCTGCGACGGTCGCGGCGACTACGAAAGCTCCTCCTCCGAGAAGAGGGCGGCGAAGATCTCGTCGTCTTGATCATCCTTTTCGCTTGGCCGGTCTTTCCGCTCTTTGGCGGTGAGGACAATCTCGCGGTCGTCTCCCTCGCCGCTGACCTCGGCAATGACGACATCGCCCTCTCCGAATTTGCCGGCCAGCAGCCCTTCGCTGAGGGCGTCGGCCAGCATCTGTTGGATGACGCGCCGCAGGGGCCGCGCTCCGAACTGCGGATCGTAGCCCCGTTCGGCCAGCAGTTCCTTAGCATCGTCTGTGACCTCCAGGGTCAGCTCGTGTTCAGTCAGCAGCGAGCGGAAGTCCTTCAGCATGATGTCCACGATCTGCTTCAGTTCATCCTTGGTCAGGGCACGGAAGACGATGACATCGTCCAAACGATTCAGGAATTCTGGGCGGAATGTGCGTTTCAGTTGCTCGATGACCTTGTCTTTCATCTCCGTGTACTTCGTCTCTGCCTCATGCTTTTCGTCGCGAGGGATACTGAACCCCATCGCCGCATGGCGGTTGAGCATTTCGGCCCCGACGTTCGACGTCATCAGAATGATGGCGTTGCGGAAGTCCACCCGCCGGCCCTTGGCATCGGAGAGGTTGCCATCCTCGAGGATCTGCAACAGCATGTTGAACACTTCGTGGTGGGCCTTTTCGATTTCGTCCAGGAGGATGACGGAGTAGGGCCGGCGGCGAATCGCCTCCGTGAGTTGGCCACCCTCTTCGTACCCCACGTAGCCTGGAGGGGAACCGACCAGCCGGGCGACGTTGTGGCGCTCCATGAACTCCGACATGTCCAATTTGACGAGCGATTCTTCGCTGCCGAACATGAAGCGGGCCAGCGCTTTGGCCAGTTCTGTCTTGCCCACGCCGGTCGGGCCAAGGAACACAAACGAGCCGATCGGGCGGTGTGGGTCCTTGAGCCCGGCACGAGCCCGGCGCACGGCCTTCGACAGTGCGTCGATCGCTTCGTTCTGGCCCACGATCCGTTCGTGGAGTGCCTTCTCCATGTCCAGCAGGCGACTGCTTTCCTCTTCTGCCATGTGAGCGACCGGTATCCCCGTCCACATCGCGACCACCTCGGCCACGTCCGCTTTCGTCACAATCAGGCCGGTCGTATCGGATGAGGTGGACCAGTCCACCCGTTGTTTCTTCAGTTGCTCGGTCAGGGCGAGTTCTTGATCGCGAAGTGCGGCTGCCTCGCGGTACCGGCGGCTGGAGAAAGCGTCCTCCTTCTCCTGTTTGATCTGGGTCAGCGCGTTGAAGGTCTTCTTCAGGTCTGCGGCCTGTGGGGATTTGTACATCCGCACGCGGGAGGCGGCTTCGTCAATGAGGTCAATTGCCTTGTCCGGCAGAAACCGGTCGGGGACATATCGCGCGGACAGGTGCGCAGCGGCAACCTGGGCCTCCTCGGATATTTTCAGGTTGTGGTGCGCTTCGTAGCGTTCCACGATGCCCTTGAGAATCTCGATCGTTTCCTCGATGGTTGGCTCCTCGACCATCACGGGCTGGAACCGGCGTTCCAGCGCCGAATCGCCTTCGATGTAGCGCCGGTACTCGTCCATCGTGGTCGCGCCAATGCACTGTACTTCCCCGCGGGCCAGGGCCGGCTTCAGGATGTTGGCGGCGTCCACTGCCGATCCCGCAGCGCCGGCGCCGACCAACATGTGGACTTCGTCAATGAAAAGGATGCTCTCGGTGTTTCTGATCTCCTCGATGACTCGCTTCATCCGTTCTTCAAACTGGCCCCGGTAGATCGTTCCGGCTACCAGCGAGCCGACATCTAGCATCCACACACGTTTGCCCTGTAGGCTATCCGGCATTTCGCCCAGCACGATCTGATGGGCGAGGCCTTCTACAATAGCGGTTTTGCCAACCCCGGGTTCACCGATGAGGGCCGGGTTGTTCTTGGTACGGCGGGAAAGGATTTGCACGAGCCGTTCTGTTTCCGACGTACGCCCAATGACCGGGTCCAGCTTGTTCTCGCGGGCCAGCTCTGTGAGGTCGGTGCCCAGTTGATCCATCAGCGGGGTCTTGGACGCTTTGCGGCCGGCGTATTCGGGCTGCGCTGGGTTTTGCCTCGTCATCTCCACCGTGCGTTTCCGTAGCTTCTCCAGGTTCACGCCCATGCTGGTTAGAACATCCGCCGCGATACCGTTCCCCTCTTGCGCCAGCCCCAGCAACAGATGCTCGGTGCCGATGTAGTGGTGGCCCATTCGCCGCGACTCGTCAACCGCCAACTCGATGACGCGCTTTGTCCGTGGTGTCAGCCCTATGCTGGCCAGCGTTGCCCTCTTGCCGCGCCCGACGATGTCTTCGACCGTTTTGCGCACGCGGGGGAGAGTCACTCCCATATCGTCCAGCACGCGCGACGCAACGCCCGTCTTCTCCCGCACCAACCCCAGCAAAAGGTGTTCCGTTCCGATGTAACCGTGGTGCAGCAAGTGTGCTTCTTCCCGGGCCAATGTCAAGACGCGCTTTGCTTTCTTGGTGAAGCGGTCGAATTTATTGCTCATTATTGTCTTCTCCTCAGAGAGCGGACGCTATTGTCTACCACACACCGCCAGCAGCGCCACCCATAAAATACACTCTGCTTGCTTGTCGAAATCTGTTCCCGGCTTCCCCGTTCAATCCTGGTCTCGCCGCCATGTCCGACGTATACGTTTATTTCTCTGGAAAAGCCGTAAGCGTTCAGGGATTACCCTGGAGACACCTGC
>CAZDTE010000192.1:0-5062 GCA_964508275.1 uncultured Ardenticatenales bacterium | reverse complement strand
TGCGCCACTTGATCCATTCGGGATGCTCCTGAAGCAGCGGTGACGAGTTGGAGAGGTGGTCGGGTGGAATCCAGAGGACGATTTTCACGCCAAGCTCGTGAGCACGGTCCGCCAGTTCGCGCAGTGCCCTTTCGCCCCCCAGAGCTTCGTTGATTTCCAGCCGCCAGGGTGCGTTGCCAGAGCCGGAGCTGAGGCTGCCCGTGATGTATCGTTCGGGTGTGTTGAGGTACAGGGCGTCGGTGTCCCAGTGCATGTCAAAGATGAGGACACGAAAGCCCGAATCGGCAACTTCCTGCAATTTCGTGTGCGCAAACTCGTAGTGGAACGAGTCCTCGTACGCTGGGGGGCCATTGTCCCAGTAGCGTTGCATGTATTGCTCGGTCGGAATGTTCGCCAGCAACGCCGGCTGCGGTTCTGTGACGCCCAGGCCAAGGGTGCTCCGGTAGAGATCAGCCGTGGCATCGTATACGGCGGTCCACTCGTCAAGCGCGGCCCATTTGGTGGGAAACGCGTCGTCGGTCCACAACCAGACCTTCAGCGGCGTCTCGCGAGCGGAGCCCGCGCCGAGCGGCACCCGCATGTCAAGCAGATGCCGGCCCGCTTCCTCGGCCACGGCAACCTGGGCAGCCACGGGCGTGTCGAAGAAGCTCGCGACCGCCCCGCCCGGGCCGCCAGCGAAGTAGAACGGCTGCGTATCCCCGAAATACGTACCCAAGGGAACACCGAACTGTGTCGAGAAGTCGAGATGGCTCTCAATGAAGTTGCCCCACAGCTGTGCGAACGCCCAGTCGCCGTAGCGTGCGGCGGCCGGCTCGATAATGCGCAGCGACGTGGCCTGTTCCAGCCCGTCCAGACGCACCTTCCAGCCGACTCCGCGATAGTCCCGTCCACCGAGGTTCCTGCTGACAGGCGAGAAAACCCAGTCTACTTCGCCCGTCCTTTCGCCATCGTGTACGCGCGTGCGCACAACCACCGAGTCTCCGTCGAGGCGGTAGCCCAGATACTCGGCGCCATCGAGTGCCACAGTGTGTGCCTCGCGTCCGCCGCGTTTGGGCCATGTCCACTCGTCACCAAGTTTTCCCTCGTTGATAGCTGCTCGCTCCTCCAGGTACGCGGCCCAATCCGTCACCCCGCCGGCTTCCCCATCGCTGAGGATGTCGAGGGCTGGCGGCGGAATGTTCACCGGAGGCGCGGAGAGGAGCGCACGCTGCCCGACGAGGAGATTCCGAATGCCGGCGATGCCCTGCCCATTGCTTCGCCGGAGGGTAATGCCAACCTGCTGCGGGAAGAGAATCGTGATAGCCTCGTTGCTTTCGACGACCTGTGGCTGCGAGGCGGGATATTCAGGTTGGCCGCTGTCTGGCGACTTTTCGTGGATACCTCGACCCTGCCAGAAGATCACAGCCCTGTGAGAGGAGTTGACGGCATCGCTGAATTCGAGAGCATTGCGACCGGCCTGGAGGTGTAGGAAGGGCGTGAGATCGTGCGCATCAAGCGAAGCCGAGACCTGGAATTCGACGAGGGCGTGTTCCTGGCCGCGGAACTTCAGGTAGACCGTTGGCTGTCCCAGTAGCGGCGGCGGAATCTCTGCATCAACCTCGGTCACTTCACCCTTGCCGTGGGATCGCCAGATCTCGGTCCAGTTCTCGCCATCATTCGAGGCCAGGATCTCGACGCCGCGCCCCTTTTCTTCCCACGCCGGGTCCCCTACGACGGTTTTGCGCTGCCCATCGGCGCTTGCCAGCCGGAAAGCGGTCACCGGCAAGCCCAGGTCGAACTTGTAGGTGATCTCGCCCGCCCAGAACAGGATGTCATCGGCTCTGCCCAAGACCAGTCCCTCGACGTCGAGTTGGTGAACGTCGAGGAGCACCTTGGGCTTTGGGTAGCCAGCGGGCAGGTCGAGCAAGTTCTCGATGTCTTCACCCGGGGTGATGAGCTGCTCGCGTCCGCGGAAGTTGCGCCGGAATAGGTCGGAATAGGCGAACGAAGCCGTCCCGTCAGGCTGGACGAGCAAAACGGAGTCCGTCGGCAGCTCGGCGGCCAGGCGATAGTCGTTTACAGCGGGAGCAATCATCTTGTCGATGGCCAGAATACCCAGCCGTATGTCTGCGGTATGAGTGGCCTCGAGGGTTATCGTTATGGGGGATTGGGTAACCTCGAACTGGCCGGTAGACGACTTTTCATCAGGATACGGATTGCTGATGTCTGTGTAGGCCGCAAAGTCTACCTCTGCGAAGTCGATCTCCCCGAATGCACCGGCGCCGTTCCCGGTAGCAGAATTGCCAGCGCCCAGGTCCCCGTTCACGGACTCGTAGTCCGAGAGGAACCCCCATCCCCCATTTCGATCCGCTGTGTTGCCCTGAAAGACATTGCTGGCACTTCCTAAGAACATCGTGAATCCGTCAAACCCGTTATCGTGTGCGTCATTGCCGCGGAATTCGTTGCCGGAGGCAGCTTCGAAGTAGAAGCCGCAGCGTCTATTGCCGAAGCTTATGTTGTTCTCCACCAGGTTGTTGCCGGCCCCGGCAAGAAACACAAAGCCGTGAAATACGTTGCCGTGAGACGTGTTGGCACGCAGCGTGTTAGCGGTCGATTCCACGTAGATGGCAAACCCAAGCACACCATTGTCGTGGGCGAGGTTGTTCTCAAGCAGGTTATTCTTCGACTGGTCGGTGAGCTGGAACCCGCGCTTTCTATTGCCGTACGCTTCATTGTCAACCAAGACATTCCCGTCGCCCATGGAGACTGTGAACCCGTCCTCTGCCTGGTTGTTAGCCGCCAGGTTTTCCCGCAGCGTGTTGCCATTTGATTCCGAGCCCAGGAAGAAGCCTGCCACAAAGTTCTTGGTCGCCGCATTGTGCTCCAGCAGGTTGTTCGATGAGGAGACCAGACCGAAACCGGTCGTGTTGTGGTGGGTGTACGAGCTTGTGATGGAGCCGTTGTTCGCCGCCTCAAGCCGGATGCCTTCCTCGACATTGTCGAAAGCCTTGACTGATTCCAGTTCAAACGCGTCCGTGGCTGCCAATGCGATGCCAATCCGATTGCCCTGAACGACAACATTCTTGATTACGATCCCACGGTGCGGTGTCGATTCATCCGTGGCGATCCCGACGTTGGGCATATTCCGAATCTCAAACCCTTGCAGAACGATGAAGCTCTGGTTGCCAGCGATCGTAATCCCGTTCACGTCGTCGGCGCTCCCCACTCCGTCGATGGCAACGGTCTCAAACCCTTCATCCGTGGGGTAAGCAGAAAGCGTAATCGGCGCGCCCCCCTCCCCGGAGTGGCTGAATCGAAGGTTGGACTCTACGTACAAACCGGCGCGAACATATGCGACATCGCCCGGCTCAACCACGCTCATCGCTTGCCCGATGGTCTTAAACGGGCCGCTTCCGGTCTCTGAATCCCAGTTCGGGGATAATCCGTCGTTTGCATCGCTCGCGTTCGGATCCTGAACGTTGACGAAGTAGATCTTCGCTTCCGCCGGCCCGCTCCAGCCTGCGGAAGCACTGCCACAGCCTACGGATAGTAGCAAGAGTAAGCTCAACAGCATCATTTTCTTCATTTTTGTGACCTCCTGTTGTATCATCTCAATAACTTGGGGAACGCCCCCCGGCTTAAGGCTTTTCCAGAGAAATAAACCTTCCAGAAAGGTATCACGAAGACTGTTAGAATTCGTTAAATGTCTTCAAATCGCTCCTACTCGGCCGGTGATAAAGGATCGGCGGCCCAAAGAGCGCCTTCCAGGTACGCCTCCCTGAATTCTGGCTGGAAAGTTCCCGTCGCGCGTTGGCTGTAGAACTGAAATCCTGCCGGAGGGGACGGAATCTGACCGTGGCAGTCGTTTACGGGAACTCCGGAGTGTTTGGACAAGTCGATGTTGTCCAGCACAGTCCAATCTGTGACCCCATCTACAGCAAAACCGTATCGCATATTGTCCCCCGTCAGTGTGTTGCTGATGACGGAGCCGCCTCGCAGAACAGGGTCGGCCGGCAAATCGGGTTCATTGGCGTCGAGGCAACCCCAAACCCGCTCCCCAATGGCAACGCCAATCTTGATGTGCTGGCCGGTGGCGTCGATGACGTTACCGGTCACGCGAACACCCGTGTAGTCCCCTTCAAAGGGGTAGTAGGCCACCAGATGGATACCTCCCAGCAGCACCCTCGTTTCGGCCCGGATCGTGTTGTTCTCGATGAGGGAACCTGGCGCGCCAAAGATGACGATGGCGCCGTCCGTAGCGTCCGTAATCGTGTTGTCTGCAACCACGCTGTTTCGGCAGGCCAGGGAGATCCCATCGGCCCAGGTGCCGTCTGGCTGGCCGGCCGGACCAAAATCGTTGTTTCTGATTTGAACACCTGAACAGCTCAGGCCAGGACCTTCAAAGACGTGGAGAATGGACCAAAATCTGGGCTCATAAGCCTTTACCCATTCGATGACTTGACTCGATACGGCACCGCCGGCCTGAATCAAGGCCTCGCCACCCTCTGCCGGCCCCAGGTGGGGGCGATTCCCATCCACGATGACATGACTGAGTACCGCATCCGATCTGTCCTCAAGATTGACCGCAACCGTCACATTTGCGTCGACCACCTGCAAGACCGCTCTCGATGAACCGGTGGGGAAGCCTTCTGTATAGACTGCCTGTTTGTCCTGCGTAAAGACGACCGGGCCGGTAAGCTCAAAAGCTGCGTTCTGACAGAGGATCGCCGCCGAGCCAACATCAGTGAGTACATCGTTGATGCTGTTCTGATCCCCCGATGGGATGCAAGACTTGGCCGAGCAGGTGCTGCCCAGTGCCGCCACCACGCTCATGATGTCGATCACGTCAACACGCTGGTTGCGGTCGAGATCAAAGCGCGGGTCCCATCCCTCGTCACCGCTCTGCTGGCCCCAATGGCCAGCGATGGCTCGGATGTCCTCCACGCCCACCCCCACCGGACCCGCGAAGTCGGGGCAGAGGGTGATGACAGCCGTCGGCGTAACGATGTAATCTAATGCAAAAACGGGCTCACCGGCTTCGGGATTGGCCCCCTTGTACACAACTTCCAACGTGTTTGTCCCT
>CAZDTE010000191.1:1230-5097 GCA_964508275.1 uncultured Ardenticatenales bacterium | reverse complement strand
GTGGGCCACTTCGCTGGCTGGCTGGCCGACGTAGCTGTACCGCCGGGCGGCGGCAACTATGTCTACCTCGGTGAGGGCAGCGGCTTCACCGTGATGGACGCCTCGGACAAGAGTCAGCCACGCCAGGTCGGCAGCCTCGCCCTGGACGGCACCGACGTCGAAAGCATTGTCTTCAGTGACACCATCGCTTACATGACCAACGGTAAGGGCCTGCGCGTGGTGGACATCTCCGACCCCACCAATCCCGCTCTGCTAGGCAGCTTCGACAGCACTGGGGACGCCCAGGCAGTCTCCGTCGCCAGCTCCTATGCCTACGTGGTCTCCGCGATTGACTGGCAGGACGGCTGGCTGCAAGTGGTGGATGTGTCGGACCCGACGAATCCTCACGAAGTGGGCAGCTACGACACACCGGGTGCAGCTCGCGGTGTTGATGTGCAAGGGAACTATGCCTATGTGGCTGACGCTGACTCTGGTTTGCTGATCCTGGACGTGAGCAATCCAACAAGCCCGACCCTGGCCGGCTCCTTCGCTTCGCCGGGATATGCCTGGGACGTGCAGGTGGTGGGCAACACCGCATACATGGCCAACAACTTGGTGGCCATCGTCAACGTGACTGACCCAGCTAACCCAAGTCTGCTCGGCGCCTCGTACGACACAAGCCCTAGTAGCCTTCAGGTGGTGGGCAACACTGTGTACGCGGCGGATGGCAGCAATGGTCTGAGGATAGTGGACGCCAGTGACCCGGCCAACCCCACCATTGTCGGCACGTTTGACACGGAGTGGCGAGCCGACCATGTGGCAGTGTTAGGAAACTACGCCTATGTGGGCGACGCGGAAAAGGGTCTGGGCATTGTGGATGTGGGCAGCCCGTCGAGCCCCAGCCTCCTGGGTGCCTACGAGCGGCCGTCTGACGTCCAAGACGTCTTCGTACGGGAGTCGACGGCCCTCAGCTACTCATCCTCACTGGGAGATGAGAACAGCAGCCCCTATGGCTACGTCGCCGGAATAAAGAAGCTCTGGGTGATGGACCTGGCGAACCCGGCCATTCCCAGGCCTGTGGGCTCCGGTGACTTGCAGGACCAGAACTGGGGTAGCAAACGCCTGTACGTTTCGGACACCCTGGCCTACGTGGCCGAAGAAAACTACGGTGTGGAGATCTTCGATGTGTCCAACCCCGTCAGCCCCACCCTCGCTGGCCAGTTTCCCGCTCCAGGCAGCGAAGACGCAAATGACGTATTTGTTGCTGGGCAGGTTGCCTACGTTACCACGAAGGTTGGCTCCGACGGATTCTTGCGTGTTGTGGACGTGAGCAATCCGGCCAGCCCGACGGAAGTGGGATCCTACGACACACCGGGTGACGCTCGTCGTGTCTTCGTGTCGGATGGCGTCGCCTACGTTGCCGACGGAGCCGCCGGCCTGCGTCTGATCAACGTGAGCAACCCGGCTAGTCCGGTGGAGTTAGGGAATGTCACCCTACCCACAGGTGCGACTACCACCGACATGGTCCACATAGTTGGAGACCGGGCCTACGTAGGCAGCAACACGGGAGATTGGCCTAGTGTCGAGTGGTGGCTTCAGGAAATCGATGTCTCCACGCCATCCAGCCCCACTGTGCTGAACACCTACCATGCTACAGGGCACTTGAACGACCTTGACGTCTATGGGGATCACATCTACCTGGCGGTGTCGGGGGGCAGCCTCCACATTTTCTATCGTTTCGGCCTGATTCCGGTCGGCGTGTACCACATGCCCTATGCCTACAGCGCGCACGTCTTCTACAACGTTTTCACCCAAACCTTGTACGTGTTTGTGGATGTGCATTCACTCGGCTGGTGGACAATTGTCATCCATCTGCCGGGCGGACCGACACGCACACCGACGAAAACACGTACGGCGACGCGCACGTCCACGGTGACGCTCACGCCCACACCGACAGCCACAGAGACGGCTACGCCCACAACCACGGGTACACCCACGTCCACCGGCACGGTTACGCCTACGCCGTCAAAGACATCCACGCCCAGCATAACGCCCACCCCCAGCCCAAGCGCGACCCCGTTTGGGCTGGTGTGCTGTGAGATCACGATAGGCCAGGGTGGCGGCTGCGGGATGACGACCTTCGATGGCTGCCTGCGGGCCGGAGGTGTGCCGTTTCAGGGCGCGTTCTGCGCTGAGGCCCAGCCATTGTGGCGGTGTCAGACGCCCGTCACTTCGGTCACGGCCACCGCCACAGGTTCGCCTACTGTCACGCCGACGGGCTCGGTCACGGGTAGCCCCACTCCCACGGGCAGCCCCACGGTCACAGGCAGCCCGACACCTACCGGCAGTGCTACGACAACACCAACGATTACGCCCACACCTACAGTGAACGCCCCGACTGTCGAGTTGAAGTCCGAGTACGAGAGGTATTTCCTGAGAGACGTCTCGTGGCGGAACTGCTACAAAGCCATTCCCACCTGGAACGGCCCGCCCGGCTACGTAGAGCTCACGAAGAATGATCTGGGGCACCGGCGACTGGAAGACGAGCCTTACCAGATTTGCTACAACATGGGTTATGATTGGAGAGCAGACAAGTATGGTGGCCGGAATCTGCTGCAGGCGGTGGCCGTCAATGGATACGGCCTCTCTTCTGAGCCGGCCATCCTGCACCCCATGGTTTTCAATCAACCTCTTTGGTCGTTCTTGCTGCAAGGCCCATGGGGAGTTTTCCCGATTGGAAAGTACATCTTCTACTCCTCGGAGGTCCGCTTCCCTTCTCCCGAGTTTGAAGGCCAAGTCACACTTTGGAAAAAGCTCCCTGTTGTCGGGGGCACCTGGGGCATCAAAAAGACACAGGTGCGAGCCGGCATGAAGGTGAAGTCCGACGGCAGCGGATCTGGAAAGCTATACGGCCAGACCGGCATAGACCTGGGTACCAAGGGGGGCAGGAAGAAAGAAGTGGTAGGATTCGCCTCAGGGCAGGGAAAGATACAGATCCAGCCGGGGCAAGGGCTCTACGTACCTGAATATAGCTTTTCACTAGGGATAAAGGGGGCCATCAAGGACAAGACTGGGCCCGCTGATATGTGGCCGGCGCTCAAGGCCGCGGAGGATTGGTGGTTCGTCGGATGGTTGATCAAGAAGTTCAACAGCTTGATCACACTGGACACGGCGTTGGAACCACAAGTGTTCCTCTCCTTTTTCTGGAAGTCGGTCAACGATCAACTCCAGTTCGACCACGGTGAAGGTACCGGGGCGGTCAAGATCGAGGCTGGCGTTACGCTCAAGCTGTGGGAGAAGCTGAAGGCTTCTGTCTACGGAGGCGGCATACCACGACTTACTTTCCAGGCCCCGGCCAACCCGTCCTATCTCAAAGAGATGGGGATGAAGCTCTATTTCGGCCTCAAGCTGATCATTTGGAAGTTCGAGACACGGTTCCAGCGTGGCATCAACTGCTGGTATCCGCCGGGCAGCTGCAAGTCCTCGCTGGCCCAGGCAGCCGCCCTTGGCCAGGCGAACTGGCAACTCATGTCACGGGCCTACGTCACGGAGGATTACGCCGCCTTCACGGCCAACCGGTCCGCATCTCGCCTGCGCCGAGAATTGGTGCGCCCGCAGACGACCGGCGAAACCGAGATCGTCCACGGCGTCTTCCCGCTGGCCGAGCCGGACTTCGCCGTGCGGGACAACGGCCAGCAAATGCTGACCTGGGTCCACGACGACCCGGCCAAGCCAAACGGCCAGGGCGAGGAAATCTACTTCACCTTCTGGAATGGGGTGAGCTGGACCGCAGCGGCCGGCATCACCAACGACAACAACGAGGACTTCGCGCCGCAGGTGGCCTTCGATGGCAGCGGCCATGCCGTCGCCGTCTGGGAGCGGTCGAAC
>CAZDTE010000191.1:0-1130 GCA_964508275.1 uncultured Ardenticatenales bacterium | reverse complement strand
GGCCAGGCCAACGTCGTGTGGCTGAAGGGTGACCGGCTTTACCACCTGGCCGGTGGATGGGCCGGCACGCCGGCGCCGTTGTGGCCGGACGGCAGCGTGATCTTCGCCAACTATGAGCTGACCAAGGACCCCACCGACAACCTGGCCCTCGTCTATCAGGCTCTCTCCGAGGACGGTGCCGACATCCACTACACCATCTACGACGAGGCGAACGGCCTGTGGGGGCTGGCAAACCGGCTGACGCAAGACCTACCGCTGGAGGATTACCTGACCCCGGTCTTTGCATCCGACGGAACGTTGTGGATCGCCTACACCAAGGTGGAGACCCTCTTCGAGGACAAGGAGGTCGAGGTCGAGGGCGAAACCATCACGGTCGAAGACGTGCCTGTTCCCGGCCGCAGCGACCTGTATCTCTTGCGCCATACGCTCGATCAGGACATGGCGATCAGTGCTGACGACATCGTCCTCTCCGTGCCAAACCCCGCGCCCGGGCAGACGGTCGTCATCAGCGCCACGGTGCACAACACCGGCGACCTGGCCGTAACTGGCGGCAAGGTGCAAATATATGACGCCTTTGTTGGCCCCGGTGGCACGCAGAGCGTCAACGGTTTCTCCGGAGTGCGCACCAGCCAGATCGGCGATGTGTTGCTCATGGACTCGCCGCTGCGTGCCGGCATGACGGACACCGTGTCGATCGAGTGGGAGGTGCCCAACCTGCCGATCAGCCACGACATCTACGTTATCGTGGACCCGCTGATCGAGGTCTTCGAGAGCGACGAAGGGAACAACGTGGCTCACGTGACCACCGTCCTGCCGGATCTACTGGTCGGCGGATGGTACGTGGAGTACGTACCCACACACACGATCCAGATCACGACCACCGTCGCCAATTCCGGCACGGTTCCTGCTCCCGGCGTAAAGATCGAGTGGCATCAGGACGCCATCACCGGCACCCTGCTGGGCACGGCCACGTTGGGCGCCATCCCCGCCGGCGGCAGTGCAGAGGATGGCTTCGCCTGGGACGTGTCGGCCACCGATGCCGGCGCGTACCTGGTCTACGCGGTCATTGACCCTGATGAAGCCGTTGTCGAGAGCGACGAGGAGAACAACAGCGACATGGCGGCTGCGGG
>CAZDTE010000190.1:0-5173 GCA_964508275.1 uncultured Ardenticatenales bacterium | reverse complement strand
GGGGTACTGAACGGTTATGGAGAAGATACAAGTTGACAAAGGAGAAGCCCTGATTACGCCGGGCTACGAGTGACGAACAAGCGGGCCGGCCCGTGGGTTCCCAGAGGCCCCCAAACAAGCAGGAAGGAGAACGAACTGTGGATGTTTCTTATCTATCGCTGGAGGGAAAGGTCGCGTTGGTCACCGGTGGCAGCCGGGGCATTGGGAAAGCGATTGCGCTTGCGTTTGCCGATGCCGGGGCGGATGTCGCGATCAGTAGTCGCAAGCAGGAGGCGTTGGATGCCGTCGCCACCGAGATCGAGGCGCTGGGCCGCCGGGCCCTTCCGGTCGCCGCACACGGCCGCAAGCCGGAGGAGCTGCGCGCGCTGCTCGAACGCGTGAAGGCCGAGTTTGGCCGCCTGGACATCCTGGTCAACAACGCTGCGACCAACCCGATCATGGCCCCGCTGGTGGACATCGAAGAGTACACGTTTGACGTGATCATGAACACCAACCTGAAGGGCTACTTTCTGCTCTCGCAGATGGCGGCGCGGATGATGATCGAACAGGGGCAGGGTGGAAATATCGTCAACATCTCCTCGGTTGGTGGCGTCAGCCCGGACGCCGGCCTGGGCGTGTACTGCATCAGCAAGGCGGCCATCAACATGCTGACCAAAGCGCTGGCCGTGGAACTGGGCGAGTACAACATCCGCGTGAACGCGATTGCGCCCGGCGTGGTGAAGACACGTTTTAGCCAGGCCCTGTGGACCGACGAGGAGCTGATGGCCCAGGAGATGTCGCACACGCCGCTCAAGCGCATTGCCGAGCCGGAGGAAGTGGCCGGCTTGGCACTCACGCTCGTGTCCGATGCGGCGTTGTACATGACCGGCCAGATTATTGTGATGGATGGGGGCAGTTCGTTGTGAGGCGTGCCCGGCCGGTGTGTTGTGTGTGATTTCATCGCCCAACTTGAACAGGAGGAAAACGTGAGTACAGACAACTACGATGTGGTCGTGATCGGAGCCGGGGTGGCCGGGCTGGCCGCCGGGGCCGTTCTGTCGCGTGATTTCGGCAAGAAGGTGCTGGTCGTTGATCGGGCGCCCTTCATCGGCGGGCGGGCGCTTTCCTATGTGGGGCGTGGCGACAAAGTCATCGCTGACGGCATCGAGATGGATGTGGAGGCGTTCAATAAGTCGCTGGGCTTTGCGATGTGTTATCTGGGCAAATGCACGCCCGACATTGAGACCATCTTCGCCGAGGGGTTGCTCGATGGCCGTACCTTTGAGGCCGGTGGGCACGGGCTGTTCTGGGGCAATAAGAGCCGCGTGAACTGCGTGCTGGACCACCTGGGCGAACATGTAAATCTGCCGCTCAACGAGGGACTGGGTTACATCGTGTGGGATGGTGAGGGCAAGCCGGGTACCGCCTATCAGGTGGAAAAGCACCAACGCTACCAGTGGATGAGCGAGGAGGGATTTGCCAAAACGATGGGGCAACTCCGTGACATGGGCACCTCCACCTTCGAGGATATGGCCCGCCTGATGCGCACGCCGCTCCAGGAGTGGCTGGATGCCCGTGGCATGCACCCGGAGGCCTACGACTACATCAAAGTGTTGGCTGCTTCTCAGACGGCGCAAGCCGAACCGGCCATGACGCCTGCCGGGGACTTCCTGGGCTATATGGCCATTGCCCGCCCCATCCGTATGAACCTGATGGCCGGATCCGTGGCCACTGCCGACGAGCCGGGCTGCATCGCCATCCCGCAGGCATTAGAGCGTGTTCTGCTGGCGAACGGCGGGAACGTGTGGCGCAGCACCGCCGCGAAAGAGGCTATAATTGAGGATGGCCGGGTGCGAGGCGTGCGGCTGATGCGCGACGGCGTGGAGCAGACCATCCAGACCGACACCGCGATCTGCACAGCCATGCCCAAGCACATCTTCAAATTCCTGCCGGAGAAATGGTTTCCCGCCGGCTGGGCCGGCCTGATCAAGGAGAAGTTCTGGGGCGCGGGTCTGCTCACCGGCTGGGCAGGCACGAAGCGCAGTTTGTGGCGCGACATCGGCATCGACGAGCGCAGCTTCGTGTACATGCCCGGCGTCATCCGCGAAGGCTACATCGGCGCGGTAGACATGGTGATGTGCGAGTTCACCGCCTGGGGCGATCACACCGCCAAACGCGCCCCGGAAGGCAAGTGCGAGTTCCTGTTCTCCACCGCGCTCACCGACGCCGAAATGCGCGACCCGGCCAAGGTCAACCGCGTGATCAACCTGTGCGAGGAGTGGGCGCGGGCCACCTTCCCGACATGGGACGACGATGTCGAGTTCATCATCTGGACGCCTTCGCCGGACGCGTACGGCCACTGGCGACCGGTGGGCGCAGACCGCCCGGATGTGCAGTCCCCCTGGGTGGAAGGACTGTATTTTGCCGGCGATCAGTATGGTCGCAGACTGTGGGGCGGCGGTGTCGATGGCGCGTCCCTTTCCGCGATCATGTGTGTGGACCGCATCATGGGCACCAACCTGGAGGAGACGATCTTCCCCTGGTATCACCGTGGCATCCCCGAACTTGAGGGGTGAATGGAAAGTAAATCTGGAATGCGGAACGATGAACACTGACCGAAGTAGGGAGTCGGAAGTAGGGAGTAGGGGGCGTCCGGCGTGGAGCGGTGGGCCAGGCCACGCAGTACGCAGCACGGAACACGCAACACGCAACACGTGATACGTGACACTTGACACCTGACACCTGACACTTGATACGTACTTTCAAACCAGGAGCCCGCACATGCCACTCAAAACAGCAGAAGAATACAAAAACAGCCTGAAAGATGAGCGCGTGGTTTACTACAAGGGCCAGCGCGTACCGGATGTGACCGCTCACCCCGACCTGTCTGTGTGTGTGGACACAATGGCCATTGACTACGAGTTGGCCGAGGACCCCGAACACCGCGAACTGGCGGTTGTCTTTGATGAGGAGTTGGGCGAGGAGATTAACCGCTATTACTACCGGCCGCAGAACGGCGAGGACTTGCTGAAGGCGTTCGACCTGATCGTGGCCTCTACGCGCATGGGCGATGGTTTCATCCCGCTGGCCCACGACATCGGTGCCGACGCCCTGAACGCCATCAGCATCACGGCGAACGTGATGGGCAGTTCGGACTATGGCGAACGCATTGAGGCATACCGCACCTATCTGAAAAAGAATGACTTGGCCGTCGTCACCGCGATGACCGATGTCAAGGGTGATCGAATGCTGCGGCCTGCGGACCCCGGCCAGGCCCACCCGGATTACTACGTCCACGTGGTGGACCGCACCGACGAGGGCATCATCGTGCGCGGGGCCAAAGTGCATATCACCGGCGCGCCTTACAGCAACGAGGTTTTCGTCATCCCCAGTCGCGCCATGACCGAGGCCGATGCCGACTATGCCGTAGCGTTCGCCATCCCGGTGAACACGCCAGGGATCAAGATGGTGTGCCGCCCTTTCACGGCACATATCTCACCGCTAGAGTTTCCCAACAGCCGCCCGGTGCGTGTACACACGGACGCGCTGATCGTCTTTGACGATGTGCTGGTGCCTTGGGAGCGCGTGTTCCTGTGCGGGGAGTGGCAGCACGCCGCCACGCTGGTGTACAACTTTGCTCTGCTGCACCGCCGCACCGGCTGCGCCTACCGTATCCCCATGTCAGAACAGCTCTTGGGTGTGGCCAAAGCGATCGCCGAGTACAACGGCATCGCCGGGGCCGCGCACGTCAAGGAGAAACTCACCGATCTGGTGATCTACCTGGAAACCCTGCGATCGCTCTCGTATTCCGCCTGCCTCGATTTCACGACCTACGGCGGCATCGCGGTTCCCAACCCGGTCAGCACCAACATCGCCAAGTATTACTTCGCCAACGAGTATCACCGGGTCGTCAAGATCGTGCAGGACCTGGCAGGCGGCCTGCTGGTGACCGCGCCTACGCACAAGGACTATGAGCTTCCCGAACTGCATGACGCGATTGACAAGTATCTTGGCGCAAAGGCCGGCATCCCCACCGAACACCGCCTGCGCATGTTTGACCTGATTCGCCGCATCACCGGCGCGGATCGCGAGACGATCGCCTTGCACGGAGAGGGTTCCCTCCAGGCCCAGCGGGTGACCATTTTGGCCGAGGCTCGAAAAACGCTGGCCCGTTGCCAGCGCATGGTTGAGGAGCAAGCGGAGATCGGGTGAAAATCCAGACGACGTTGACGGACTGGCTGGGCATTGACTACCCCATCATCGGGGCGCCGATGTTCCTTGTCAGCTACGAGGAATACGCAGTGGCCGTGTCGGAGGCGGGAGCGCTCGGCGCTGTGCCTGTGCCCAACTACCGCACCACCGGTGACCTGCGGCAGGCGTTGGAGAACATCCGTAGCGCCACGGACAAGCCGATTGGGGTGAACATTCATCTCTCCGGGCGATTCCCGTGGAAGGAGCAGCTTGCGATTTGCCTTGATGCCGGCGTACAGTTCTTCATCGGCTCGCTGGGCAATCCCGCCTTGCTCGTCGAGGATGTACACGCCAACGGCGGCATCGTCGTGGCCGATGTGGTTTCGCTTGAACAGGGACTAAAGGCTCGGGATCGCGGCGTGGACGGCCTGATCGCGGTGGCGGCCGGTGCAGGCGGGCACTGTGGCACGCTCCCCATCATGATCCTGGTGCCCTACCTGCGCGAGAATACCGGCCTGCCCATCATCGCCGCCGGCGGCATCAGCACCGGCCGGCAGATGGCCGCGGCGCTGGCCCTCGGCGCTTGCGGCGTGGTGATCGGCACGCGCCTGATCGCCGCGCAGGAGTCGTGCGCGTCCCCAACGTACAAACAGGCCGTGGTGGAGGCCGGGCCGGAGGACATCGTCACCACCACCGAGATCACCGGCAACCCGGCCACTTGGCTGGCGCAAAGCATCGCCGAGTTCCAGGAACGCCCTCATATCGGCTCCAACCGCTGGCGCGATCTGTGGAGCGCGGGCCTCAGCGTGGCCCAGACGGACGCGATCTTGCCGGCAGGCGAGATCATCCGCGAGGTTGTGGCTGAATACGGGCAAACCTGCCATGATCTGACAGCCACAATTCGCCGCTGAGGCTGTTGCCGGACTCTGGCATTTTCTGCTTTTGCCAGTATCATCTCAATAATTCGGGGTGAGCAGAACGTCGCGCCCCCCTAACCTGAGGT
>CAZDTE010000189.1:0-5192 GCA_964508275.1 uncultured Ardenticatenales bacterium | reverse complement strand
TCCAGAGTATCATCTCAATAATTCGGGGTGAGCAGAACGTCGCGCCCCCCTAACCCCGACGCCTGCTCAGGCACAGCCCCTCGCCGTGAGAGGGGCTGTGCTGATTGAAGCAAGCTCCTTTCCCCGTCCGCCAGGCCTCGCGGGTTCTCCCTGGGGTTTAGGCGCAAGGTTATTCTGGCCGGCCAGAGCGCGTCCGAACCCCCGCATCTCGCTGGTCTCGAGGGATGTGAAATCACCGGGGGCTCCCACTTGACAAAAGCACCCAACTGCTCTAGAGTCAAGAGCTATGAAGGTGCTATTTCTGGTTACGAATTTCGCGCGCTGGGAGGGCGATCCGCACTCCCCCTGGCTCGTGGACCTGGCCATCCGGCTTCGTGAACGCGGTGTGGAACCAGCCGTGTGGGCTCCGTCCTATCGCGGAAGCGCTGACCACACGGTACACGGAATCCCGGTACACCGCTTTCGCTACGCACCATCCGCATGGGAACGCCTGACCCATAACGAAGGTGCGCCCAACAAGATAAGCAACCCTTTCTACCTGTCGCTCGTTCTGCCCTATCTTGGCGCCGGCCTGCGCGACGTGCTGCGTCACGTGCAAGATCGCCCGGTCGACGTGCTGCACGTACACTGGCCACTACCCACGGCCTTGTTTGGGATCGCCGCCCGCCGCCGGCGCAGCGGGACGCGGTTGGTGGCGTCATTCCACGGTGCAGAGTTGTTGTTGGCGCGCCGGTTCCCCGGCCTACCGACCGTGCTCAGGCAGATGGTACAACGGTTTGATGCACTGTCTGCCAACTCGACGTTCACGGCGCGACTGGTTCGGGAGATGACGGGCGTGGAAGCCACCGTCATTCCGTACGGAGCCACGGTCGAGCTACCGGACGAGTCGGCGCACTCAGTACCGAGCGACGATGGGTTGCGCATCCTTTTTGTGGGCCGGCTGATCGAGCGCAAGGGCCTCCCCTATCTCATCGAGGCGCTCGGCGGATTGCGCCAACACCTGCCGGCCGCGCTCGATATCGTAGGAACCGGGAGCCAGCAGGCCGCGTTGGAGCAGGTGGCTGCCGAGCGAGGCGTGGCCGACGTCGTCCGCTTTCTGGGCCGGGTCAGCAACTCCGAGTTGGCTCGTCTCTACGCAAGCTGTGACGTCTTCGTGCTCCCCTCCATCGTAGATTCGCATGGAGACACCGAAGGGCTGGGCGTGGTCCTGCTGGAGGCCATGAGCTACGGCCGGCCGGTTGTGGCCACCGACGTCGGAGGAATTCCGGATATCGTCTTGGATGAGCGAACCGGCCTACTCGTCCCGCAAAAGGATGCCCCGGCGTTGGCCCACGCCATGCGACGCCTGCTGGCGAACCGCGCTCTGGCCAAGCGTTTGGGTGCCGGCGGGCGAGATCATGTACGCGCCCACTTCTCCTGGCCGAGCATCGTGGATCGGGTGCTGGCATTGTACACCGCATCGTGAGCAGGGCCCCAAAACTCGAAACGCCAAAGCACCCCGGCCCGCCCAGAGGCGAGCCAGGGGTGCTGGCCGGTTGTCTTTCCGGTTAGGGGACGGTAATGACAGTGCCGTCGCTGTCACCGTCGGGATCGGTGTTGAGGCTTGCATCATAGGTCAGGCTCGCGTGAAACACGTTGTCCACCGTCAATGAGACGGCTGGAGCCTTTTCCATGATCTTGCTGGCGACGCCTAGACACATACCACCAGAGGTCGTACAGCTACCTTGCTGTTGCTTCTGCTCACCCTCTTTCGTCCATGTCCAGGTGAAGTTGACCGTAGCGCCATCCGCCAAGGCGCCGGCGTCATCTTGGATCGCGATGTCGACCAGCGCTCGCCACTTACCCTCTGGGAGGGCGTCAACACTGCCATCCAGATCGGCCACGCGAATCGTGCCACCAGGGCCAGGAGGAGGCGGTGGTGACGGCGGCGACGGTGGTGGTGGCGGCGGTGGCGGCGGTGGCGTGCTGCCTGGGTTGTTGATGACTGCGGAGGTTGTGCATGGCAAACTGGTACTGCCTGGGTTGTACACATACCAGGGGTCGCTCAGCACATCGGTCACGTCGAAGCTGACGGATGCGGCATCCCCTGGCTCAACCTTTTCGAGGGTCACGGTGCATTGACCGGCGCCATCGGTGATGCAAGTCATATCTCCGGCAGTGCTCCAGACCCCGACGACCTCAGCGCCCGCAACCGTGCTCCATCCATCGGACACGGTGACCGTGACTCGGGCGCCCCACGTCTCGGCGGGGATGTCCACGCCGACCATGCTAACCACGCACATATCCGCCGTGGGTGATGGTGAAGGGGGAGGTGGTGGCGGTGGAGGTGGAGGTGGAGGCGGCGGCGGTGGAGGCGGCCCATCATTCTCGTAGGCGCCAATGTCACAGATTGCCGTGCCATCGTTGTTGCCGTCGAAAGGCCGCAAATGACCGCTCTGGTCAGTCGCCCCACAGGCATTGCCGGCGTCGATGGCCGGGCTGCCGGTTTGCAGGGGATGGGTTTGGGTGGCACCCCCATAATTGGCCAGGGGAGAGAGCATGGGGTCCTGGCCGGTGATGTTGTTGGTCGTGATGCCGGCAATGGTGCAACCGGTCGTGTTCTGAATCAGGTTGTAGTCCTGTGATGTAAGCGTCCCGAAACAGTCAGAGGGTGCTCCACCGGAACCGGTGTTGCCGGCGATGAGCGTATTCTTGATATTGACCGTGGTTACGGCGCTGCTGTTGATCCCGCCTCCGCTGCCGAACTGGGCCGCATTGTTCGCAATGGTGGCGTTGTTCAGCGTCAGCGTACCCCAGAGGCTGTAGATGCCGCCTCCACCGCCACCGGCTAGGTTGACAGTATTGCCGCTGACGGTGCTGTTATTGACGGTCACCGTGCCCTGCCGGTTGGAGATGCCGCCGCCCTGCTCGGCCGTGTTGCCGCTGACGGTGCTGTTGACCAGTGTAAGGTTGGCGGGCCAGCCGTAGTTGTAGATGCCGCCGCCAATGTCGGTCGTATTGCCGCTGACGGTACTGTTGTTGACGGTCACCGTGCCCTGGTTGTTAAAGATGCCGCCACCTGCGCCCCTCTGGGCCACGTTGCCGCTGACGACGCTGTTGTTGAGCGTCAACGTGCCAATGGTGTTGTAGATGCCGCCGCCAGCAAAGACACCGCCGCCATTCGTGATTGTGACGCCATTGATTTCGACAGTGAAGCTGCCGTATGAATCCAGCACCCGGTCTATCCCGCCGCCATCAATGATGGTGCTGGCGGCCCCCGCACCGTTGATGATCAGGTTGCCCCAGGTATCCAGATCGCCGGTGGCGTTGCTGTTTTCGCTCGCGCCGGGCAGCGCCAGCGTGTAGGTGCCGGCGGGGAGACTGATGGTATCGTCGCCGCTCCCGGCAGCACAGGCATCCACGGCGCTATCGGTATTGGCAGCCTGGATCGCCTCGCGCAGCGAACAGTCGCCGTCGGCGTTCAGTTCGTCGGCGGTGGTGTTCACGGTGATGGTGGACCCACCCACGGCCTCTGACAGTTGCGCCGGTGCCGTGAGAAACAACATCACAGCTATCATTCCCAGCACAAACACTCCACCTATCCACTTCATGCGTTTCTTGGTCACTACACATTCTCCTATCTTCTCTTCATCTTTCAAGTAAGTTCGTTCAGCCATCCCCACTTCTGCCAGAGTCCCCCTGTGACATCTCCTTTCCACCCGTCGCGGCCTTCCTCTCACAAAGCGGCCCCCGGCGGCGAAGTTCGCGTGCACTCATGAATCAGGACGCTGCCAAACAAGTCTGTTCACCCAGTCCTCTGGGCCGAGCGAACCCATTCGTTGCTTCTCAGGGCTGTTCAGCCTTGATCTCCAAGGCTACCCTGGTGGCAGGATCGTAACTCACCTTCGCTTTGTCGCCATATTGTAGGTCATAGAGGGTTGCACTGTTGCCATCCCTCGTGATTGCGGTTTCGGTTGTCACCGCGAACGTTTCAGTTCCCAGTTCGCTGCGAACCATGATCTCTTCCGGCGGGTTGACCTGGACAGTGAATCCTTCGAATTCTGCTGGCCCGACGTTCCCGCCATCGCCACCGCCATCGCCACCGCTACAAGCACTGGGATCCTCGCTCTGTTTGGCCTGGAACGTCCATCGATCCCAATAGACTTGCCACGGGCCGCTACCGCCGTTATAGACGCAGGCCTCGTACTTGAAAACGGACTCCTTGATACATTTGCCTTCCAGCCTCGCCAAGGAGGGGACCGATGCTGCGCCCGGTTCGATCCTCACTGGGTAATGACGGAAGTACGGATGTAGACGTGCCCAGGCTTCCGCTTCCCAGTCAATGAAGTCGAGAGCTAACACCGACGCCACTCCCGCCGACGTTGTGTATGAGATCACGCCGGTATAACCGTTTGTCCAAACGAGATCCACAAAAGAATTCTCCGGCATCGACACTTCCCGCAGAAGTGCAGGACACTCGAGCGTATTGCGGCTTTGCGCGTTAGCGACACTTGAGGACGACATGAGCGTCAGGAACAACATCACAGCTACCATTCCCAGGGCAAATGCGCCACCAATCCATTTCATGCGGTGCTTGCGCATGACACTATCTCCTTTCTTAATCCTCAACCGAGCTTGTTCGCCATTTCCGCTTCCACTGGAGTACTCTCGTGGCACCTCCTTCCCGCCCGTCGCATCCTTCCTCTGGGCATGTAAGCGAGGTCAGGTCTTGTTGATGGCCAGGTTCGGCGCAACCCTTGTCGTCAACCCCAGTGTATCAGACACAGCGCTCCCTATTCTTAAGGCACTGTTAAGGTATTCTTAAGCTCCTGTTAACATCCGGGTCTTTCCGCCGAAGCGGGACCTGCTATCGCAGGGAGGCAGGAGGCAAGGAGGCGGTAGTAGCTCGTTCAGGAGACCGGTCACAGCAGGGGCTCGGGCGGCTTGGCCAGGAGACCGGCCACAGCAGATCGTCCCCAGAGTTGAACGCTGAATGATTAACTTTGCTGCGCCTGTTACGATAACAGCCAACTCCCTCCCCACAGGTATCACGAAGACTGTCAGCATTCGCGAAATGTCTTCAACCGAGGTGGAAAAGCCCAAGGAACTCCCTTGCAGATTGCTTTTTCGATCTATTGTGGGCCGCATCGAGAATCTATTTGGGAGAACTATTCTCTTGGAGTTCCCTTATCCCTATATCCCCAGACTGTTAC
>CAZDTE010000188.1:0-5205 GCA_964508275.1 uncultured Ardenticatenales bacterium | reverse complement strand
CCTAACCTGAGGTTAGGCCTAACCCCCCAACTTTGGGGGGCAACCCCCCCAACTTTGGGGGGGGCATGTGCTCCCCCAGAATTGGGGGCCGGGGGGCGTTACCCAAATTATCGAGATGATGCCCTACAAGTATATCAAAAACCGGCGCATCTGTCAAAAGCGGGCCGGCGTCGGCAGTGTATCGCTTAGTGAACTCACCCCCCCACGCCAATGATCTCCCGAAAGAATGCCGGACACCCGCCACCTGTCGCTTCAGGCCCTGCCCAACGCCGTGGCCAGCCCACAGCACCAGCAGCACAGCAAACCAGGCCGGCAATCCAACGATGATGCCGGCATGAAGCCATCAGCCATCTCCCCTCACCGAGCTGTCTTCGGCCAGCGACAAGGCGATAGTAAACGTGGTGCCGGTCCCCACCTCGCTCTCCACAGAAATGCAGCCTCCATTTGCCTCGACCAGGCTCTTGGAGATGACCAACCCCAAGCCGATTCCTCGGGTTTTGGTGGTGAAGAGCGGCTCGAAAACCTTGCCCAGGTTCTCCTGCGCAATGCCTACGCCGGTGTCGGACACCTGCAGGTGCGCCACTGGCGAATCACCGACCACAGTGGCCCGGATCGACAGGCAGCCTCCTTCGGGCATGGCCTGGTAGGCGTTGGTCACCAGATTGCTCAGGACTTGCACGATCTGGCGGGAGGAGACCAGAACGGGAGGCAGATTCGCGGGAACATCGGCCACGACACGCACACGCTCAGGCGGCGGGTGTCGCTCCAGCACTCGGGCGGCAAGATCGGCGAGGGTGACCGATTCCCGATCGGCGATCCGGACCTGCGAGAAATCGAGCAGATCGGAGACGATCATCTCCATTTCGCGCACTTCCGACGCGATGATGTTCAGGTTTGCCTGGATGGTTTCGTCGTCATCGGACGGGGAGGACATGAGGAGGTACAGGGTATTGCCGATCACCGTCAGGGGGTTGCGCAACTCGTGGCTCACGCCGGCCGCCATCCGCCCCAAGGCGGCCAGTTTCTCCTGGCGGACGAGACGCTCCTGTGCCTCTTGCAACTCTTTGGTGCGCTCCTCTACGATCTCTTCCAGCCGCGCCGAGTACTCCTTCGCTGTCTGCTCTGCCCGCCTGCGCTCGGTGATGTCGGCCAACACGCCGGTGAAACCGACCACGTGATCATCCTTGCGGGCCAGACGGCTGAGCGGTCGCGCCCAGATCGTCCGGGCGAACCGGGTCGAGCCGAATTTTGTGGCCACCCGATATACGCCGGCCGCGACCTCTTCCCCGGCGAGGAGTTGCCGGGCACGCTTCCGGGCCTCGGCATGGTCGCCGGGGTGAATGAACTCCAGGAAATGGTGTCCGACAATCTCCGCCGGTTTGTACCCGCTGAGCGACTCGACGACCGGGGAGATGTAGGTCACGATCCCGCTCCGATCAATGAAGAAGATCACGTCGTTGAGGTTTTCCACCAACTGGCGGTACGTTTCCTCGCTCTTCTTCAGCGCCTGCTCCGCGTGGATGCGCGCGGCTTCCGCCGACTCCAGTTCGGAAACGCGCCGGCGCAGTTCGGCCAACTCACCGAGAAGCTGGGCTTTGGTCTTCACCTGATCGTTCAACTTCTGTGTCCTCGGAGATAGGCGATCTGAGTTGAGGCGCAACGCGCTGTTGCACGATTCACGTCGAGGACTCGCTGAGCAAGCCCTTCTGCAGCGCAAAACGGACGAGCTGTGCCCTGCTGCGCAGTTGCAGCTTATCCATCGCACGCGCCCGGTATGTTTCGACCGTCTTCACGCTCAGGAACAATTGGTCCGCCGCTTCTCGGTTGGTGTAGCCAAGCGCGACCAGGTGGATGACTTGTCGCTCCCGCTCGCTGAGGGTGTCCCAGAGATCGACCGGTTGCTGTTGACCGGTCATCAACATGTCGTCCAGAAGCACTTTGGTCAACGAGGGATGGACGTAGACTTCGCCGCGGCTCACCGCCCGAATGGCCGAGAGGAGTTCGGCATCGGCGGCCCGCTTGACCACGTAGCCGGCGGCTCCGGCTTCGAACATCTTGCGCAAGTAGGCCTCGTCATCGTGCATGGTCAGAATCAGGACGCGCGTCTGGGGGCAGTTTTCACGAATCTGCGCCATGGTCGCTTCGGCACCCGGGCCGGGCATGGTCAGGTCGAGAAGGATGATGTCGGGGAGCAGTTCCGCGCAAAGGGCAACAGCTTCCACGCCGTCTTCGGCCTCGCCCACGACTTCCATCTGCGGATCGGCTTCGAGCAACAGCCGCAGGCCAGCCCGCAGCACAGCGTGATCATCGGCGATGAGGATACGGATGGACGGTTTCATGATTCTGATCGCACTGTGCGGGCGGGCAGGGGGGAGGGGGGAAAGGCCAGTGGCACGTCGGCAATGATGGTGGTCCCTCGGCCGGGAGCCGATTCGATGGAGAGCTTGCCACCCAGTAGTTCCGCGCGTTCGCGCATGCCGAAGATACCCAGCTTGTACTCCTTCGGCGTACTCACCAGGAGGGCGTCCACGTCAAACCCCACGCCATCGTCTTCGATGATGGCCCGCGCCCGGCCATTACGAATCTCCAGCAACACGCTGACTGTGCTGGCCCGGGCGTACTTGGCTGTGTTCGTCATCGCTTCTTGGATGATGCGGTAGAGCGCGGTTTCCACTTCGGGCGGCAGGCGACGGCCGTCAAGCCCGTGGATGTGCGTGTCCACAGCGATGCCGTGTCGGCTCGCGTACTCGCGCGCGTGCTGCTCGATGGCGGCCTTGAGGCCCAAATCATCCAGGACGCTGGGGCGGAGCTGGACGGCAAGGTTGTGGATGGCCATCAGCGTGTCACCGGTCAACTTGCGCAACTCACCCGCTTGCTCCTGCGCTCGAGAGAGGGACGTGGCCTTCTGCAACACTTTCAGGTTGACCATCAAGGAGGTGAGAGATTGGGCGGTCTCGTCGTGGAGTTCGCGAGCCACACGCTTGCGCTCCTCTTCTTGTGCGCTGATCACCCGTTGCAGCAACTCCAGACGGAGCGCCTCGCGCCCTTTCCGCTCGGCCCGCGCCCGCGCCAACTCGGCAGTCATGTCGTTGAACGCCCGTTGGAGTTGCCCGATCTCGTCGTTCGCCCAGACCGGGACGCGGCTTTCCAGGTCACCACGGGCGATAGATTCCGTGGCTTCGACCAGTTGTTTCACCGGGCGTGTCAGCACACGGATCAGGAGGAAGGCCAGGCCCAAACCGGCAAGCGAGACGACAAGCGTAGTGAGCAATAGAGAAAGGGTAACATCGCCCAGTGTCTGGGCGAGATGATGCTCCGACATTCCCACCCGTGCCGCGCCAACCCGCCCACCGAAGATCGGCATGGCGAAATCGAGAATCTCTCCTTCCTCAGTGTCCAGCAGTTTGACCTGCAGCGAGTCACCCTGGACCACGCCATTCGCCGTCAGCAAGTCGATGGGGAATTGGTCGCCGAAGGTATGGCCTAACACCGCTCCCTGGGCACTGACGACGAAGGCGTACCGGACATCATCGTTGCTCTCCAGCGTGTTTTGCAACACCTGGTGCAGCATGTAGAGATCTCCGGTGAGCACCAGGTCGGTGCTGCGGCTGGCCAGATCGCGACTGATGGCCACTCCGTGCTCATGCAGCTCGTGGCTCATAACGTCATGGAGTACCGCGCGAACCTGAACGGTCACGCCCAGGCCAAAGAGGATGACCAGGGACAACACGATGCCCATGATCTTGGACTGCAAGCTGACGGCGCCGACAACGTCCCAAAGATGATCGGTCCGCCGTTGGAACGTCGAGGTCTCCGGCTGGCTGGATGCGGGCGCCGGCGCGGAGATTGCCTCAGCGCTGAGCGTTGCGGAGGGCTGTGTCACTGCTTACCTCTTCCATCATCACCCGAACGGTGTCGTAGGCGCTGTCTGCGGGTAGGACAAAGCGATCAATCCCTATCTTTTTCAGAATCTGTTGCCCTTCGGGGTCCTCGTGCAAGTGGAGCAGTTTCTGTTGAAGATCTTCTTTCAGATCCTGGTCCAGGTTCGGATGGACGACCACCGGGGGAGCCCCGTAGGGCGGCGACTGGTAAATGATGCGCGTCTTCTCGGCAACGGAAGGGTCCTGCTGCACGAGCTGGTCGTAGACTAGGCTATCCACAGCGGCCGCATCCACCACCCCTTCGGCCACCGAATGGATGCTGTTGTCATGGCTGTAGGTGAAGATCGTGCGGTCGAAAAAGGTTTCCGGGTTCTCGCCCATCTGACCCAGCAGGTAAACAGGCACCAGGTGCCCCGTGTTCGAGAGCGGATCCGTGAACGCGAAACTGTGTCCACGCAGTTCAGCGAGCGAGTAGATGTCCGCCTTGGATGAGACGATAAGGTACGAGTGGTAGACAGCCTGGCCGTGAATCTGGGGAACGACCAGCAACTCCATCCCAAAGCTGTCGTGGCCCTCCACATAGGCGCGGGTGCAAACAAAGGCCATGTCCACTTGCCCGACTCGCACGAGTTCGTTAATAGCCGCGTAGGTGGACCGTTGGACAAGTTGGGAAGAGCGGCCCAAGTCCTTGCCCAGGTAGTCCAGCAAGGAGCGGTAGGTCGTGTACGTGCTCTGCGGGGAGATGATGGCCGCCACCGCCACGCGCAACGGCAACCGGCCGGAATAGCCCACAGTTTCAGTTGCCAGCTGCTCTGTATAGTGCAGGCGAACCCGTTTGGCCTTCGGCTGAGACTGACACCCGCTCCCCAGAGACAGCAGGAGCAACAACCCGGAGACCGCCAGCCACAATGCAGGATTACGTTTCATGTAACCTCCCCCCCGATTTGACTATAGCACAAATACGCACTCGTGTCAAAAAAAGCGAGCGTGGAGCGGAGTAAACTCAGGGGGGCCGATGCCGCACACATCAAGCCAAGGACAGCGACCGCCTGAGAAAGTTGCGGCTAGCTTTCCAGAAGGCCGTGCTCCAGCGCAAAACGCACCAACTCAACGCGGCTGCGCCGGCCAAGCTTCTTGCGGATGTTGGTATTGTGGGTCTCCACGGTACGCATGTGGGGGATTGAGGCTGGCTTTACTGCTGTAGTTCACCCTTCATGAGAATGCGTAGCTCTTCCTCTGAAATCTGCGTTCTTGGAACCAACTCGTAATGCTTTTCGTCTTCCGTATTTCGGTCACTCTCTCAATTCTTGGCTGGCTGCCCAAC
>CAZDTE010000187.1:0-5211 GCA_964508275.1 uncultured Ardenticatenales bacterium | reverse complement strand
ATCAGGGACAGAGGGAAACCACCTATGATCCTACCTGTCGTCTACGCCCAGCTCACCGAATCGAGCACGCCGACGACGACGGAGATGATCGGCGCTTCGTCGTCGCCGACGATCTGGCGGGCGGAGTTGCCCTCGCGTATCACCAGCACCGGGTCGCCGATGCCGGCGTGGGCCGCGTCAATGGCCACGAACGACTCTTCCTCATTCCGGCCACGCAGGTGCATCGGCTGCACCAGCAGCAGCTTGTGGCCATGGAAGGCCGGGTGCTTGATCGTGGAGACCAGCGTGCCTACAACGCGCGCGATTAGCATGGCCAGGCGGCCCCGACCTGTTCCTCAGCCTGCTTCACGCCTCCGGATATCGCTTCGACCATTCTTCCCTCATGTGACTGTAAGTCATCACCAACGTGGAGTCGTCCAAAGCCTGTTCAAACTCACGCAACCAAGAGAGCACATATTCATCGTCCAGTTTGTCGCCTTGCCGGCGGATTACACTCTCGGCATCTCGGTGGTCCCGTTCTCGCGTAGAGATAAGCTTGTAGACAATCAGGTCTTCGGGGCTACAGACCATCGCAACTACCCCCGGCTGGAGGGTCAACTCCTTGGCTCGCCGGATGGCTTCTTCATCATAGATGACATCCGCCAGAAGCAAGTCAAATCTTGTCCCTTGATCATCTTGGACAAATAGAATGCCTTTGCGAAACAAGCATTGTAAGGGATCATCCGGTAGCAATGGCCGAAAGTCTGATCCGAGGACATCCAGCAGTAGCTTTGCGTCATCACGGCTCAGGAGCACCTTGATATCTACATCGCGAGTGAGCCGTGGTTCGCCCCACACACCCACGGCCACTCCCCCAATGAGCGCCGAGGCAATGCCGGCTCTGCGAAGCCGTTCCTGCAAAGCAGCCGCAGACTGCAAGAGATTTTCCATGCGGCTACTGACGTTTTCGCTTTTCCAGCTTCAACAAACGACGTTGTAATTCTTCCAGGTAGGCTATGCGCTCTGCTCGGAAAAGCGGTTCAGTTTCTTGTAACTGTGCTTCGAACGTTCGATGCAAGACCAGCAACTGTTGCAAACTCTCCTCCACCGTCATTTGCCGGAGAAGGCGTGTCTCTTGCGCCTCGATGGCAGCCCACCCTTCGCGTACCCGGCTCAGGTCGTGCCAGCCCGAGTCTTGCTGTACAGTAGGGGTTTCCTCCACTACCGTGATTGTTGGCATAGTGGCCTCTCCTCACAATTCCAACTCCAGCCCCTCGCCCACATCCACACGCTCGACGATGCCCACGACGGCCAGGTCCACCGGCAAGCCCTTCCGTTCCATTGCCAACGAGGCTTCGCGGGAGCGCACCAGGAAGACGGTGTCCCCTTCGCCGGCCTGCACCACATCCACGGCCACGCGCAGTCGCCCGACCGGCTGGCGATGCTTGTTCAGGGGTTGCACAATGAGGAGCTTGTAGCCCTCCAGCCCACGGTATTTGCGCGTGGCCCAGGCGCTGCCCACAATGCGACCGAGGAACACGTCGCTATTCCTTCCCCTCCAGGCTGTCGAGGGATTGCAGCGCGGCCCGTTTCGCGGCCATCATGTCCGCCTCCGTGCCCGAAAGGTACAGCCGCCCAAAGCGTCCTACCGAGGTGATGTGGATCAGGTTTACCGTCGTGGCCTTCTCTGCCTCGTTGGCCGCGTAGGTGATGTATGCGGCCGGGGCCACCTCCAGGACAAAGAGAGTCTGGCCGGGCACGAGCATGGAACCCTTGCGGTGGCGATTCAATAGCTGCGCCTGGTACGGGTCCACGTTGGTGATCATTTGCACGGAGGCGATTTGTGGCCGCACGCGATCCGTTTCCCGGTAGCCAATGCGGTCCAGGATTGCCTGGCCGGCGACCTGCACGGCCGATTGCGACATGGAATGGATCTCCAACATGCCAAACTCGCGCTCGACGATCTGCGCCCCCGGCTTGACTTCCGTGGCCTTGACGGCCACATCCACCACGCGGAAGACCTCGTTGCCCGGGGCCATCTCTACGTAGAGCGCGGCCATGCCGGCGATCGGCAAGTCACCCTGGGTGACCGTGCCCATGAACGCAGCGAACTGCGGCTGCATCCGATCCAGGTAGACGTAGGTGCGCAATTGAAACTTTGCCTTGCCCGTCATCTGGAAAGCCCCGCAAGCTGCCAGGCCAGTTCGCCCGAACGGAACCGTTGTTCGATCTGCTCGATCGCCCGCTCAACGTTGTTCAGCCGGACGGACAACGCGACTTCGACGCCGCACGCGGTCTGCGTCTGGCGCACCTCGGCGCGCAGCCAGCCCAGCCAGCCGAGCACCTCCGGATCGTCGGTGGAGGGGGCGTGCGCTGGCCGGTTTGTGGGAGACGGGACCATCTTCGGCAGCGTAGCGACGCCGCCCTGCGCAATCTTCTCCACGTATTCGGCGACGCGGCCCAGCTCGCTGCTCAACGCCGCCAGCCGGATCGCCCGTGCCCGGCCGGCGACCAGCCGGAAGTCGGCGGCCAGCGCTTCGACCTGGCGGCGGGCCCGTTTGGCGGGTGGCTCTGTACTGCTCTGCGGGCCGTCGCCGCTTTCCGGCTCCTCGACGAAGCGCACGGCGACGCGCCACTCGCGCAAGAAATCCTGCGCGGCCGGCGAGAAGCGCGTGCCCGGCGGAAACGTGAGTACCAGGCCATGTCGTGGCCGGCGGATTCGCTGCCGCAATTCAGATTCGGTTACGATTTGCAAAGGTCAGTCCCTGGTCATTTTTCGTCGGCAGTAGGCAGTATTTGCTCCACGTCGGCGTGCGGGCGCGGGATGACGTGCACGGAGATCAGCTCGCCGACGCGCTGCGCCGCCGCTGCGCCGGCGTCGGTGGCCGCTTTCACTGCGCCGACATCGCCACGCACCATCACGGTCACGTAGGCCCCGCCGACCTTCTCCTTGCCGATCAGGCGCACGTTCGCCGCCTTGACCATCGCGTCGGCGGCCTCGATGGCTCCGACCAGCCCTTTCGTCTCCACCATACCGAGGGCGATCATTTGAATGTCTACCATGTTATGAAGCTCCTTTCGTATTGTGCGGCGCGCAATTCAATTACATCAGTTCCTTGAATTCCATAACTGTCATCCCCGCATCTCTGATGATCCCTCCCATCGTGAAAGCGTTGATTGGATTAGCACGAGGAATGATGATAACACGCTCGCCGTTCGTCATTGAAATATGCTTACCTTGGCGAACTATCCAAAAGCCAGCTTTCTCGAATGTTTTCACAGCGCGCCGATGGGGCACACCAGGCAATTTGGGCATGACTATGCCGGCACCTCAACCAGCCGAGTGACCTGCCCTTGCAACAGTTCATCAACTGTTGCAAGGTACGTTTCTATGGCGTCCTGGATATTCTCAAGCGCTTCTTCTTCCGTTTCCCCTTGAGACCAACAACCCGGCAATCCAGGGCACCAAACTGCGTACCCTTCATCCGTTTTTTCTAGCTTCACTCTGTATTTCATTGGATACCCTCCTGATAACGTACTTCGGCGACAGTTGGGTCTTGCCACATTTCTTATTCTTCCAGTAGCTCTTGTGGTGTGCAGATAATTGGCGGTTCGCAACCTTCCATGCGGGTTCTAATAGCACTGGTCACCGTCCACCGCCTCTCAACTCCCGCACCACGCGGCGGACGATGGCCTCGACCTCGGCCTCGGAATAGCCGCCGGTAGTCGCGGCCGGCGCCGGCCCTGCCGGTTGCCGGATCGGCTTGCTTTCGGCCTTCAGCGGCCAGGGACGTCGGCCGTAGGCCAGCCGCTTGGTGTTCAGCAGGTGGCGGACGGTGATGTTGTCGCTGCTGATGCCGCCGCCCATGCCCCCCGTGGCCAGCGTCATCGCCGGATCGAGGTCCGTGGTCAGGCCGATGGCACCGGCGGTGGCCGCCGTGTTGACGACGATGCGGAAGGCCGGCTTCTCCAGCCCGAAGGCCATGATCACCTCTTCGTCCTGCGCATGGATGGCCAGCGTGTGCCCGTCGCCGCCGAACTTCAGCAGCTCGATGCAGCGCTCGCACCCCTTGATCCAGCCCTCCTCTTCGTAGAAGCCGAGGACGGTGGTCAGCTTCTCGCGGGACAGCGGGCGCTCCGGCCCGACCGCGTTCAGGTCGGCAACCAGGACGCGCGCGTCGCCGGGCACCTGGATGCCGCACATCTCGGCCAGTTGCTGCGGCGTCTTGCCGACGACTTCGGGCCAGTTCGTGCCGTCCGGCCGGAAGAGTCGCCGGCCCAGGGCGTCGGCGCGGGCCTGGTCCACGAAGTAGGCTCCATGACGTTCCATTTCCCGCCGAAGCTGGGCGGCGATGGGCCGGTCGGCGACGACAGCTTGTTCCGATGAGCAGATGACGCTGCAATCGAACGATTTGCTGTTGACGATGTCGAAGGCGGCCTGCGGGATGTCGGCGCTGCGGTCCACGTAGACCGGCACGTTGCCCGGCCCCACGCCGTAGGCCGGCTTGCCGGCGCTGTGCGCTGCCCGCACCATCGCCGCGCCGCCGGTGGCCAGGATCAGGTTCACGGCCCAGTGGCCCATCAGTTCGTGCGTACCGGGCAGGGAGATTTTCGACATGCAGGCGATCAGGCCGGCCGGTGCGCCGGCGCGCTGGGCCGCTTCGGCCATGATGCGTGTCGTCTCCAGCGAGCACTTCACGGCCGAGGGGTGCGGCGCGAAGACGATGCCGTTGCGCGCTTTCAGGGCGATCAGCGATTTGTAGAGGATCGTGGATGTCGGGTTCGTGCTCGGCGTCAGGCCGACGATGACGCCCACCGGCCAGCCGATTTCGACGATGCCTCGCGCGTCGTCGCGGCGGATGACGCCGGCGGTCTTCGCTTCGCGGATCGATTCCCACACCGTGCGGCTGGCGAATTCGTTCTTCAGCTTCTTGTGGCTGGGCACGCCGTAGCCGGTCTCGTCGTGGGCCATGACGCCGAGTCGTTCGGCGGCGCGGTAGCCGGCGTCGGCCATGGCGGCCACCACGCTGTCCACCTCCTCTTGCGAGAAGTGGGCAAACTCACGTTGCGCATTGCGACAGGCCACGGCCAGCCGCCGCGCTTCCTGTATGGACTGCAAGTCCTTGTCATACGTTGTGGACATAGGACAATCCTTTCAGAATCTCGTCAATAAGGCCCTCCGGCTTCCAGGTCTTCAGCGGCCATTTCCTCCAGGAAGTGATCGGTATCCAC
>CAZDTE010000186.1:0-5298 GCA_964508275.1 uncultured Ardenticatenales bacterium | reverse complement strand
TATTGTGGGCTGCATCGAGAATCTGTTTGGGAGAACTATTTTCTTGGAGTTCCCTAACCCGTGATGTGTGACCACCATTCGCTGCTCCAGATTCTATCATCAGTTTCAACGTTTGGCAAGTCACTCCTCTCGCTGCACGACGCCGGTGCGACCATCCACCAGGATACGTTCACCGTCGCGGAGTTGTGTGGTCGCACCAGGTAGGCCGGCCACTGCCGGCAGCCCGTACTCGCGAGCCACGACAGCCCCGTGCGAAAGCTGCCCGCCGCGTTCCATGACCAGGCCGGAAATGATGCCGAACACCGGCGTCCACCCCGGGTCAGGGCTGGCGGTCACTAGGATGTCGCCAGGGCGCAACTTCTCAAAGTCGCTGGGGGAACGGATCACCCGCGCCGGCCCGAGGGCGATTCCCGGACTCACCGGTCGCCCGCGCAGGATGCCGTTTTGGCCCGCCGAGGTGGTGGGAAGCGGCGTGTCGCCGCGCAGAAATTCGGGATACGAGAGGGCGGGGGCCAGTGCATGTTCGCGTTGCAGGTCGGCGTGGGCTTGCCGGCGCTGCCGGGCGATCTGTGTGCTCTTCGCCAGGCTGCCCGCCGCTGCCTGACGCAGCTCGGCCAGCGTCAGGCAGAAGACGTCGCCGGCGCGTTCCAACTGGCCGACTTGCGCCAATGCTTCCCCCAGCGCGACCACGAGCCGACGTTGCACGGCCAGCGTACGTTGCCACAAGAAGCGCTGTTCCTCCCGCAGGAGCACGTACCTCTGCGCCAGGGACACGAGCGGGCGCAGGAACCACGGCATCTGCCGCTGGGCATCCGCGTTCTCGTCGCCGGCCGCTGGCGCTGCTCGCAAACCGTCGCCGCGCAGCAACTCTCGGATCAGCACCAACACCTGGGAGGGATCGTCGCGGAACGTTGGCTGGAAGATGTCGAGCGAGTATGCCCGGTGGCCATACTCGGCCAGGAAATGCTCCAGTTCTACGCGAAAGGCTGGCCCGCCGGGGAGCGTTGGCAGTTGCGCGGCCAGTTCCGTCCACGAACGTTCGTTTAGGGCTTGTCGCAGCGCCGGAGCGCGGCGCGCCTGATCGGCCAGGTTGCGCAGAGCCTGGTCTAGCAGAAATGAGCGGGTATGCAGCTGCGTGACTTGCCGCGCAGCCAATGACGGCCCTTCGTCATGGCCGAAGACCCGCACGCACAAGCGCCTCAGCAGGGTGTAGGTAATGTCCGCGTGTACCAGGCTCCAGCGATGGATTTGGAGCAAGCGGCGGCTTAGTTCCTGCCCTTCCTCCAGCAGGCCATACAAGGCAAGGCGCTTTTCCCTGTCGCGCGGCATTGCGGTGAGGGCGGTCAGCGCCGCATCCGAGCGGGCAGTCAGGCGGGCCATCTCCTGCTCATGCTCCGGCACGAAGCGTCGCCAGACCTGCCAGTTGTGTAACGGCGACCAGTTCGGCAGGTCCGCCATGGCCGCCCGAAACACAGACCACAGCAGTTGGGGGCTCCACCGAGGCGTGGGAGTCTTCTTGCGCAGGGAAACGTCCCCACCTGGAAAGTAGCGCACCGCGTCTTCGGGCAACAGCCTGTCAGGGACGAGCTTGTGGATGCGCCAAAACACGCCGGCGTCGGTGTACGGATGGCCTCGATACAGGCGGGTTACCGCCTGCGCGTCCAGATCACGTACGCCGAGGTAGCGAAGAGGCTCTCGATAGGCCAGCGGCTCCAGCAGTGAACCGACGATCGACCAACCGAGTGGTGAAACCGGTTGCGGGAAACGCTCGTTCAAGAAGGCGGCGGTCCACAATCGATCGGGATCGGGGGAACGTTCGTTGAAGAACCTCTCCCCGAACACGGTGATGGGGCGCGACTGGAAGAGATACAGCTCACCGTCTCGATACCCCCACTCCGCATCTTGGGGACAGCCGAAGTAATCGGCCAGCAGGTTGACTACCGAGGCCAGCCGGTGAGCTTCTTGGGGGGCCAGCAGAGCGCCCTCACCCGGATCGGCGCTCAGCGAACCATCCGGCGACACCAGGTAGAGAACCGGATCTGCCTTACCGTTCATCAGCGCATCGCCCAGTCCGGGAACGGCCTCGATGACCACAGCATCCTCACCGGTCAAGGGATCAATCGAGAAGGCCACACCGGCGACGTCGCACGGGACCATCGCCTGCACAACGACGGCCATTTCTGCGTGATCCACGCCGCTGACCCGGCGGTACTGCACGGCTCGCCCGGTCCACAACGATGCCCAGCACGCGCGGATGGTGTGCAGCAGATCGTCCAGGCCGGCCACGTTCAGGAAAGTGTCTTGCTGCCCGGCGAAGGAGAGCGTTGGCAGATCCTCGGCGGTGGCGGAGGAACGCACGGCAACGGGGATGTCCCGCCTGGGCGGAGACGGTTCCGTCGACAGCCGGCCGGGGAGTTCGGCGTAGGCTCGTCGGACAGCGTCAACGATCTGTTGCGGCATGGCGGCGCGCTCGATCTGTTCGCGCACGCAGGCCGCACACCGTTCCGTTTCTGTGGCGGATGAGCGTTGCGCTGCTTCTCGCAGCTCGCGAAAGGCACGATCGAGACGGTTGGTGGGCACGAAGGCCCGCCAGGCTGCCGTGGTCAAGCAGAATCCGGGGGGTACGGGGAAACCGGCCCGGGTCATGGCCCCGAGGTTCGCGGCTTTGCCCCCGGCGAGAGGCAGGTCGTCTTGGTTGATCTGGTCTAGCCAGCGGATCATGGCGGGTGCCATTCTACCACAAACGACGGGTGCCGTCAAAGCCGGACCGCGTCGCTTTTTGCCCATCGCGGGGAGACAGGGTATAATATTCGACAACAGTGCGGAGCGAATCGGGTAACGGCGTAGACGCTGCGCCAGCTGCTTTGAAAACAGAAGGTTGAAGGTTGCCAACGTTTGGAAAGTTGGCAACCTTCCCACCATTTTCATCCTTGGTGGCGAGCAAGCACTCGTGGCGACTGCTTTGAAAACAGTAGTCAGATGTCATGGATCATGTCAGCACGCCAGCGTATTGCGTGGTGCGTACTGTGTGACGCGCACTACGCAATACGCTCCGCGCATTCTCGTCCTTCGTGGTGCGCCCGGTGCGACCGCGGCACCGCGCTTAGGAGGTCATCTTGACGGCAATCAAAACGCTATACCGCTGGGCTCATGACCTGATCCTGCTGCGCCCGATTGCCTGGGGGCTGATCGCCTTCAACTCGGTCGGGGTTGTGTTGGGATTCGTCTACTGGTACGGCTGGCAGATTCTCTCCACGCCGTTGAGGTTTGTGCCGTTCGTCCCCGACTCGCCGCTCTCCACCGCCTTCTTTCCGATCAGCCTGTTACTGATCCTGGCCGGCCGGCGCTATCCACGCCTTTATGCGTTCGGTGCGTTCGGGCTGATCAAATACGGGCTCTGGACGGTGTGGGCCTGGATCCTGTTCTGGGCGCAAGGTGGCGGCCCCACGTTGGAGAGCATCGCCATGACGATCACCCACCTGGGCATGGCCGGTGAGGGGTTGTTCCTGCTCGGCTACGCCGGCGTGCGCCGATCGGAGGCGCTGCTCATCGGGGGCTGGTTTCTGCTCAACGACTATGTAGATTATGGCCTGGGCTACCACCCTCGACTGCTCCCAGGGATGCCGGTCGCGTTGATGGGCGCGGAGGGGATCCTGTCCACGCTGGTACTGACTGCCTCTTATCTGATCCTCGCCCGGGGGCCTTCCGAACGAATGTTACCCTGGGCCGAATCAAACGAGCTAGATTAGGTTAGGAGCGTCCGATGCCTTCCCGCCGAAACTGGTACGTCGCCATGATGTTGATCTTCATCGCCGGCGTCGGCTGTGTGTTTCTGTCTCGCACGGACTCGCAGGCAGGCAACACCCCAACGGCCGGCTCTTCGATAGCTCCCCCGCCGGCGCAGTCTGCGCCGCGCGCCGGGTTTTTGTCTCCCGAATTCTCCCTCTATACCCTCGAAGGTAGACAGATCTCGCTACAAGGCTATCGCGGCGACCATGCCGTCATCATCAACTTTTGGGCCACCTGGTGCCCGCCGTGCCGCGCCGAGATGCCGGCGCTGGAGAGCGCACACCAGGAATACGCTGAGCAGGGCATCGTGATCCTCGGCGTGGACCAAATGGAATCGGCGGAAAAGGTGCGGGATTTCATCGCCGAAAAGGAGATCACCTTTCCTGTTCTCCTCGACAAAGAGGGGGCCGTCGGTCATGACTATCGGGTGAGCGGCCTACCCACGACCGTCTTCGTGCGCTTCGACGGAACGATCCTGGACGTCGTGGTCGGTGGGCCGATGAGCAAAGCGTTCATCGAGAGTAAGATAAAGACACTGCTGGAGGAGAAAGACGGTCCGATATGATGCCGGTGATCCACGTTGGGCCGGCAGCGTTGCCGAGTCGCCCGCTGGTGCTGCTGATCGCCTTCTGGGTGGGTGCGTACCTGGCCGAGCGCGAGGGTAACCGCCTGGGCCTCGACGGTGATTGGGTCTGGTCTTGGGCCGGCGTGAGCATGATGGGCGGATTCGCCGGCGCGCGAATCGCCTACGTGCTCAAGAACTGGCCGGCCTATCGGGACAGCCTGAACTCCATTGTCTCCCTCAACCTGCTCGCCATGGACTGGACGGGCGGGGCCGTCGTGGCCTTGCTAGTTGCCCTGGCCTACCTCCGCTGGCGAGGGCCGGCGGTTGCGCCATTCGCCGACTCGCTGGCCTTGTCGCTGGCTGTGGCCCTCACGCTGGTGAGCCTCGGCTCCCTGTTCAGCGGCGATGCGTTCGGTTCGCCGACCGATCTGCCTTGGGCGATCACCTTGTGGGACGCTCGCCGCCACCCGACCCAGGTCTACGAAATGCTGATCGGGCTGGTTACGTTGGGGATCGTCTGGCGCAGCGGGCGGCAGAGACTGCCTGCCGGACACACGTTCCTGTGTGGCAGCGCCGTCTATGCCGCCGGTCGCCTGTTGGTGGAGGCGTTCCGGGCGGACAGCCTGCTCTTGCCCGGCGGCTTCCGGGCTGCACAGGTGGTCAGCCTGCTCGTGCTGATGGCGGCCTTGTGGTTGTTGCGGCCTCCCCTTGCCGAGGAACCGGTGACCGGGCCGCAACCCGACCCGGGGTGAACCAGAGATTCCCTGTCTGTCGCCGTCCTCCACATCCTTCGACCAGGCCACGTTTTCAGATGGGGATATGGTATCTTCTCGATATTTCGGGGTGAGCGGGATGTCAGGCCCCCCTAACCCCCCAATTTTGGAGGGAATGTGGTATCTTTTCAAAAAATGGGGGCAAACCATAGGGTGCAACAGAAATCAGCC
>CAZDTE010000185.1:0-5379 GCA_964508275.1 uncultured Ardenticatenales bacterium | reverse complement strand
GTGGCTGATTTCTGTTGCACCCTATGGTTTGCCCCCATTTTTTGAAAAGATACCTCCTCGCGCAAACAGGGGCAAGAGGACTTGTCCGCCATCTACTGTCTGCTGATGGCCGGAGCCTGCCGGCCAGCGCCTTCTGTCGGCCCAGGCTGCGCCTTGCGGCGGTTTTTCAGCTGGGCCCATTTGAGTTCTGCCCACTCACGCAGGATCAGGGGATACATGCGCGGGTTGAACAGGATGTTCACCGTCAGGAAGCACTCGTACGTGCAAAAGCACTGGCTATCGTGAATCCATCGGCGGGTTTCGTCTGCCTTCTGGTTCCGCCAGATTCGTCGGAAGTCATAGTCGTGATCCCGCACGTTGCCCAACACGCGTTCCGTGAGCAGCTCGCAGGCCAGCACATCGCCGTTGGAAAACATGGCCCCGCCCAACGAACCGGCGTAGCAGGGCATCAGGAAGCGCCGCTCGCGCACCATCTTGGCGATCAACTTCGGGCGGATGATGCGCTTGGCATTGATGAAGTCGGCGAACGGCATCCTGGTATAGCCGGTCAGATCGCGCGACAGGTTGTCCTGTTCCAGCACCCGGTGAAAGGTCTCGTAGTTCTCGATCTTGAAATTCGCGGCTGCCGGATCGATCGGCGCGCTCCAGGTTGCGCCCGGGTCCTTCGGCGCCCCACGGAACATCAGGGTGAACACGGTGCTCACGCCCACCTCGTTGACGAGATAGTCATAGATGTCAAACAACTTCTCGTCGTTGTAGCCGGAGACCGAGATTTGGACGCACACGTCGAAGTTCTCGTGATGCTTGCGCAACTCGCGCAACGCTTTGTACGTGGTCACGGCGCGGTCGAACAGGCCGGGGAATCCGCGGAAGCGGTCGTGGTCTTCGCCGATGCCATCAATGGAGACGTCAATGTGCAGGTCCATATCGGGGCAGGTCTCAAGGATCTCCTTCGCGCCCTCCACCACCCGCCCGGTCATGCTCCCGTTCGTGGGGATACCACAGTTGAGGACGTGGTTGTTGCGGTGAAACACCTTCACGATCTCGGGCAGGTCCTTCCGCAGCCAGGGCTCACCACCGGTGGGTGTGAAGAACAGCATGTCGTCCATGCTGGCCGACACCTTCTCCAGTTCGTCAAAGGTTAGCTCGCCGGCATGGCGGATGTGGTCGCCCAGCAGGCAGTGCCCGCAGCGGGCGTTACAGTTCTTGGTCACGAACAGCACGAAGTAGAGCGGGGAGGCCCCACGTTTCCACAAGACGCGCTTGCCGTACTTCAAGTAGCTGAGTGCACTCACGATGTCATCAATTCCTTTCTTACTCAAACCCGCGATCGTGTGAGGAATGCGTTCGCCGGCATTTTCCCTTACGCTTTTCTCGTATGCTTTCAGAAAATCATCTCTCGATATGCCCGACTGTGCAAGGATTGTGCGCAGCGTAGAACCCTTTTTCGTTCGATGATTTAGCATTGTCAGAGGAGTTCGCGCGCTATCAGGAATGCTGCTTCATAGGTATCACCTTCGCCTACCACGACGCCTCTCAATCCGAGAGGGCAGGCCACATAAATGTCAAGCTAACCCCCTGTCGGGAACAACCGCTCTGCCGGCTCACGGGTTCGCTGCGCCGACCTGCTGCGCCACAAGAACCGGCGCAGACGCAGGCGCAGAGCGCCGGCCGCGTTGATGTGGTTCCGCAAGCGGAGCACATCGCCCCGGTAAACGTAGACACGCAATAAGCTGTAGATGCGGTGCTTGAAGGGGCTGCGGCGCTTCAGAGCCAGCTCATTCCGCAACTCATCGAATTTGCGATACCCCTCGGCGATCTCGGTCTGGGACAACTGCGGCATTTGCAGCAAGCTGCGGTCGGTGAAGTACGTTGTGCTGATAGCCCCTTCCTGGAAGTATCCTTTGCGAACGGCCAGGTCGTGGAGTTCTGTCAGCGGGTACGGGTAATAGACCGAGAACTGCAACTGCGTCGGTTCCAACTCTCGGTTAAAGTCTATGGTCTCCTGGATGACCTCGGCGGTCTCGCCGGGCAGCCCCAGCATGTTGCAGGTGTACGTCTGCATGCCGTGATCCTGGAACAGTTGTAACGTTCCTTTGATGAAATCGTTGGTCATCTTTCGTTTCAGGATGTCCCTGCGCAATTCCTCGTTGCCCGATTCTAGCCCGACGCGAATGCCCCGGCAGCCGGCGTTTGCCAACTCGACAACCAGGTCTGCGTAATTGACTCGCTCCACGCGCGTGTTGATCCAGAAGGGGATATGCCTGAAGCGTTTTGCATACGCCCGGCAAAACGCGGTCGTCCAGTCGTGTTGCAAGGTGAAGACATCGTCCTGGAAGTTCAGCGTGCGCACGTCGTAGGTGTTGACCAGGCAGTCGATCTCGGCGATGACGTTCTCCACTGGCCGGTAACGCACGTATTTGCCCAGGCCGCGGTGTTGCTGTTGCAAGGCCGGCACGGCGCAGTAGGTACAGCGATACGGGCAGCCGCGACCGGCCATCATATCCACCCAGCCACTGTTCGCGGCCAAGATTTCCTCGTACCCAAAAACCTCCCGATCCGCGAAGGGGAAGCGTTCCAGATCTTCCACCAGAGGGGCCATCGGATTGCGGGCCACGCGGTCGCCGTTCCGCACCCACAGGTTGGGGATGTCGTCATACGCTTCGCCGCGCTCCAGGCGCTTGACCAGTTCGCCCAGGGCCAGTTCTCCCTCGCCCTGGCAGGTGACGTCAATGTTCGGGTTCGCCGCGACCGCCTCGGTGGCCAAAGTGGGATGTGTGCCGCCGGAGACGACGAAGAGTTCCGGTGCTGCCTCCTTGATCCAGGCGGCGCACTGCTCGACAAACGGGTGCTGGTGGGTTGTGGACGAGAAGGCCACCACGCCCGGTGAGTCCTGCTGGAGCCGGCGCAGGAACGCGTCCCGCGTCGGCGTCTCCTGCAGATAGACCAGCGAGGTGCTGTGCCCCTCCGAGCGGAGCACGCTGGAGAGGTAGCCGATCCCGTGATAGAATTTCCGGGCCCCGTAGTATTGCACACCCTCTACATCGGGGTAAATGAACGTGACGTTCATGGGACGCTCCCTGGGTCCCGTTCCTTCTCTCGGGCCGCGGAGAGTTCCAGGGCCGTGGTGTCGTCCGGCCGATTCCCCTGGGCATGGAAGGGGGCCGGCTTCCACCAGGCCCACTCGGTGCAGGAATCACATGGCGATACACCGTCCAGGTCGTTACGAACGTGTCGCCGGCGAAGTTCGGCCAGCAGCGCGCCGCGCCAGGCCTTCATCACGCCATCGTTCACGTTGCCCAGCGGATAGGCCAGGTTGAAGTCCCGATCGCACATCGCCAGGCTGCCATCCCAGTAGATGTGTACGTGGTACCACAAGTTCGGGCAGGCATAGCGTGGGGGCAGTCCGTTCGTGCCGGCCGGTTGCAGCGTGTTGATCTCCTCCACCTGACCGGCCCAGGAGTCAAACGGTTTCACGTTGATCCGATCCACCCCATCCACCGTCCACGTGTCAACGAAGTCTGTTACCTCAGGTATCGTCTTGCCCATTTGGATGATCTGCAAATTCACCTGGGGACGGGTTAACCCATTCCGGTTGCGCAACTCAAGGAACCGGCGGACGTTTGCCTGGGTCTCGTCGAAATTCGCTCGCCGGCGCACCGCCTCGTAGGTCTCTTTCGTCACGCCGTCAAGACAGAGGTAGATCACGTCGAGGCCGGCATCCAGGATGCCCAACGCCTTGTCCTCACTGAGCAGCGTCGCGTTTGAGGAGATCTCGCAGCGCAGGTGATGCTCTCGACAGTAAGCGATCATGTCCGTCAGGCGGGGGTGCAGAAGCGGTTCGCCCCAGATATGCAAGGTTGTTGCTTCCACGTGCGGGGCCATCTCGTCCACGATGCGCGTGAACAAGCCAAAGTCCATGTACCCTTTCCTGCGCTCGATTTCGTGGCGCCCGGTTGGGCACATGATGCAGCGTAGGTTGCAGACGTTTGTCGACTCGATGTACATGCGGTGGGGATAGATCCGGGGACGCGTCTGCCCCAACTCGTAGGATAGCCAGCGTGTCGCCATGTTCATCCGGTGCTGGTAGTGGTCGAGCCGGCGGCGCGCCTTGGTGAGTAATCGTTTCCTTGTGCTCATGTCCACGCCTCTCGATTGCCCTGTTCCTTTAACTGCTTGAAGCCGGGCATCCCCCCCCTATTCAGGACAGTACGCCCTAGTTGGCGCAGAGTCTGTGACCGGGAGAGCCTGTAGAACCGCTCACCGAATCCGTGGCCAAAGTACTTCAGGTAGCGTCGCCGGCGCTTCTCTTCCAAGAAACGCTCACGGGCCCGAATCGCCAGGGCGCTCAGTTCCTCGCCCTCCACCTCGGACACATTCAGGAATGGGGCGATCTCCGCCGTGTAGCTGTTGTAGTAATATGCCTGGGAGAAGTCCGCGCCGTACCGGGTTTCCGGGTACTTCTCGACCAGTTCGTCCCAGAGTTGTGTTCCGGGCATGGGGGTGGCGATACTGAACATCGCCTCGCTCAAGCCGAGCCGCGCGGCGAACTCGATGGTCTGCTCCATCGTCTCGTGAGTGTCACCCGGCAACCCCAGGATGAAGTACCCCTTGGCCTGGATGCCGGCACCTTCCGTCCAGGTGACCGCGTCTTGCACCTGGCTCAAGTCAATGTGTTTCGCGGTGGCCGTAAGGATCTCCTCGTTGCCCGATTCGATGCCGTAGTGAATCTCCCGGCAGCCGGCCTGGTACATCTTCTTGAGGATCGGCTGCGTCACCCGGTCCACGCGGGCCAGGCATTGCCAGCGGACATGCAGGCCCCGCTCGATGAAGCGATCGAGAATCGCCTCGAGTCGTCGCACGTCAATAGTGAACAGGTCGTCGATGAAGTAAAGGTTGTGGATCCCGTATTGATCGAGCACCTGCTCCACTTCCGCGACGATGTTCTGCGGGCTGCGCTGTCGATAGGTTCGCCCGACGATGCCTTTGAAGCAAAAGCTGCAAATGTAGGGGCAGCCCCGGCTGGTCAGCATGGTCACCATGCGCTCGCCGTTCGGGTTGTAGAGCGGGTAGCGCTCCAGGTCGAAGAGGTGCCGGGCCGGGAAGGGCAGGTCATCCAAGTTCGGGATCAGCGGACGTTCGGGGTTGCGGATGGGCCGCCCGTCTGCGTCCTGGAACACCAGACCGGCGATCCATTCGTAACGTCCGTCACCCCGGTCCAGGTAGTCAATCAATTCCCGGAACGTCTCCTCGCCCTCGCCGTACACCACGAAGTCCACGTTCTCATCCTGCAACGTGATCTCCGGGAGCGTGGTGGCGTGTGGCCCGCCGATGACGACCGGGCAGTCGATCTGTTCGCGGACCGCCGCCACGGCCTGC
>CAZDTE010000184.1:0-5385 GCA_964508275.1 uncultured Ardenticatenales bacterium | reverse complement strand
TAGGGGGGCGCGACGTTCTGCTCACCCCGAATTATTGAGATGATACGAAAAAAGCAAAAAACTCGTGTAATCTGTGGCAAAAAAGAGATTGAAGCAGCTGTTTCCAGGGTAGTCCCTGAACGCTTACGGAAAGTCGGCTCATGTCCAGAATCTGTACTCAGATCGCGGTCTTGCCACTTGAAAAAGCCCGTTTCGCACTCGGTCTGGACATGAGCCGGAAAGTCTACGCGTTTCGGAACCTTCGCCAGGACGATCCACTCAGTTGCCGCTCACACGAGCCAGATCGCTCTTGTTCTCCTCGAAGGCGACCATGACCGCTTCCTCGCCGCTCAGGCCAGCTTCGGTCACCCGCTGAATCGCCTCGAGCATCCGCTTGTAATCCTTCGGGTAGAGTTTGACGAACTTCGGTACCATCGCCTCCCAGTTGTCCAAGACACGCTCCGCCACCGCACTCTTTGTAAAGATGGCGTGGCGACGGATCATGCCCTCCACGAGCTGGATCTCGTCCTCAGCCTCCAGCCGTTCGAGATGCACCATCGCCGTGTTGCAGCGTGCGTGGAAATCGCCTGCTTCGTCAAGCACGTAGGCGATCCCGCCGGACATACCGGCGGCAAAGTTCCGCCCGGTCGGGCCGATCACAACAACGCGCCCGCCGGTCATGTACTCGCACCCGTGATCACCAACGCCCTCGACGACGGCGTTTACGCCGCTGTTGCGGACGCAGAACCGCTCGCCTGCCAGGCCGCGGATGTATGCCTCCCCACTGGTCGCGCCGTAGAACGCCACGTTCCCGATGATGATGTTCTCCTCCGGCACGAACGTGGAGCCTTCCGTCGGGTAAACGACCAGTTTCCCACCCGACAGGCCCTTGCCGATGTAGTCGTTTGAGTCCCCTTCCAGCACCATCGTGACGCCGCGCGGCAGGAACGCCCCAAAACTCTGGCCCGCCGAGCCGTCAAAGTGTAGCCAGATCGTATCTTCGGGAAGCCCCTCGCCGCCATACCGCCGGCTGATCTCCGCACCCAAGATCGTGCCCACAACCCGGTTCCGGTTGCGGATCGGCAATCGTGCTTTCACCGGCTCCTGCCTGGCGATGGCCGGCTCGCACAGGCTCAGCAAGACACGCCGGTCGAGCGAGGCTTCCAGACCGTGGTCCTGCTCGATCTGGCGATAGCGACCGATCTCCGGCGGCATGTCCGGCTGGTACAAAACGTTCGAGAAGTCAAGCCCCTTGGCCTTCCAGTGCTTCACGCCCTTGCGCATCTCCAGTTTGTCGGTGCGGCCGATCATTTCGTTGACCGTGCGGAAGCCCAGTTGGGCCATCAGTTCCCGGATCTCCTGGGCGACAAAGTGCATGAAATTGACCACGTGCTCCGGCTTCCCGGTGAACTTGGCGCGCAACTCAGGATTCTGCGTAGCAACGCCAACCGGGCACGTATCCTTGTGGCACACACGCATCATGATGCACCCCAACGCGACGAGCGGGGCGGTGGCGAAACCAAACTCTTCTGCGCCGAGCAAGGCGGCGATGACCACGTCACGACCGGTCTTCATCTGGCCGTCCGCCTCCACAACGATGCGGCTGCGCAGCTTGTTCAGCACGAGCGTCTGATGCGTTTCGGCAACTCCCAGCTCCCAGGGCAAGCCGGCGTGTTTGATGCTGCTCTGCGGCGATGCACCGGTCCCGCCATCGTACCCGCTGATCAAAACAACATCGGCATGCCCCTTCGCTACCCCAGCCGCGATGGTACCCACGCCCACCTCAGACACGAGCTTCACGTTGATGCGCGCCTGATCATTCGCGTTCTTCAGGTCGTGAATCAGCTCGGCCAGGTCCTCGATGGAATAGATGTCGTGGTGCGGTGGCGGGGAGATCAGCCCCACGCCGGGCGTGGAGTGGCGCACCTTGGCGATCCAGGGATAGACCTTGCGACCCGGCAACTGCCCACCCTCGCCGGGCTTCGCGCCTTGCGCCATCTTGATCTGCAGCTCCTGAGCGTTCACCAGGTATTCGCTGGTCACCCCAAACCGCCCCGACGCCACCTGCTTGATCGCGCTGCTGAGCGAGTCGCCGTTGGGCAACGGCGTAAAACGCGCCGGGTCCTCGCCGCCTTCGCCGGAATTGCTCTTGCCGCCGATGCGGTTCATGGCGACAGCCAGGCTCTTGTGGGTCTCCTCACCGATCGAGCCGTATGACATCGCGCCCGTCTTGAACCGCTTGCAGATCGACTCTACCGGCTCGACTTCATCGAGAGGGATCGGCTGCGCCGCGGGCTTCAGAGCCAGCAGGCCACGCAGCGTGGCCAGGTGCTCTGACTGGCGGTTGACGAGCGCGGCGTACTCCTCGTACACCGCGTAGTCGTTCGTCCGGCACGCCTGCTGGAGCTTGGAAACCGTTTGCGGGTTGAAGTGGTGGTACTCGCCATCGCTGCGCCACTGATAGTGTCCCCCGGCATCGAGCGTCTCACCGTCCACCGGGCGGTCAGGGAAGGCGCGTTGGTGTCGCAGCCGCGCTTCCTCCGCGATCACGTCCAGGCCAATCCCGCCGATGCGGGACGGGGTCCACGTAAAGTACTGGTCGATGACCGGTTGGGCGATACCGATGGCCTCGAAGATCTGCGCCCCGCGATAGCTCTGCACCGTGGAAATGCCCATCTTGGACATCGTCTTGACCACGCCCTTCACCGAGGCCTTGATGAAGTTCTTCACCGCCTGCGGTGGTGTCAGCACAGACGGGAGCAGGCCCTGCCAGACCATAGCCTCCAGCGTTGCGAATGCCAGATACGGGTTGATGGCATCAGCGCCATATCCGATCAGGACGGCGAAGTGATGCACCTCACGCGGCTCTCCGGACTCGAGCACCAGGTTGACCTTCGTGCGCGTTCCTTCGCGGATCAGGTGATGGTGTAGCCCGGCCACAGCCAGGAGCGCCGGTATCGGTGCCCGATCCTGATTCACCCCCCGGTCCGAGAGGATCAGCAGGTTGGTTCCCTCCTCGATGGCGTGGCTCGCTGCCGCGCACAGATCGTCCATCGCCCGCTCCAGCCCCTCTCCGCCGGCGTGTGGATCGAAGAGGATCGGCAAGGTCACCGGCTTGAACCCTTCGAGATCAAGGGAGTTCAGCTTCCGCAGTTCCTTGTCCATCAGGATCGGTGACTGAAGCTTGATCTGCCGGCAACTCCCCGGCTCCGGCTTCAAAAGGTTGCGCTCGGAACCGAGGTAGGTCTCGGCCGCGGTGATGATCTCTTCGCGAATCGAGTCGATAGGCGGGTTCGTCACTTGAGCGAATAGCTGCTTGAAGTAGTTGTACAACAGTTGCGGTTTGCCCGAAAGGGCCGCCACCGGAGCATCATTCCCCATCGATCCGACCGGCTCAACGCTGTCCTTGGCCATCGGGGCCATGATCATGCGCAGGTCCTCGAACGTATAGCCAAACGTTTGCTGGCGCTGGAGCAATGTTTCCTGCACGGTGCCGTTTGGGGGAGGGACGGCCGGCAGGTCCTCAATCGCGATCAGGTTTTCGTCCAGCCACCGGCGGTAAGGGTGTTCGGTGGACATCTCATGCTTCAGCTCCTCATCAGTGATTATGCGTCCCTCCCGCGTGTCTACCAACAGCATCCGGCCCGGCTGCAAGCGGCCCTTGGAGAGCACCTGGTCGGGCGGCACGTCGAGCACACCGACCTCCGACGCCATGATCACGCGGTCGTCCTTCGTGACGTAGTATCGCGAGGGGCGCAGGCCGTTGCGGTCGAGCACGGCACCGACGACGGTCCCGTCGGTGAAGCCGATCGAAGCCGGGCCGTCCCACGGCTCCATCAAACAAGCGTGGTACTCGTAGAAGGCCTTCTTCTCGTCGCTCATGCTTTCGTGATTCGACCAGGGCTCTGGGATCATCATCATGACGGCGTGGCGCACGGAGCGCCCGCCCAGCACCAGGAACTCGAGGCAGTTGTCAAACATGGCCGAGTCGCTTCCATCGGGCTGGATGATGGGGAAGAGCTTCGGCAAGTCGTCGCCAAATAGGTTTGAGGCCAACATCGCCTGCCTGGCGTGCATCCAGTTGACGTTGCCTCGCAGCGTGTTGATCTCGCCGTTGTGGATCAGGTAGCGATAGGGATGCGCGCGTGCCCAACTGGGGAATGTGTTCGTGCTGAACCGTGAGTGGACCATGACGATGGCGGCTTCCATGTCCGGGTCCGAGAGGTCTGGGTAGAAGCCTTCGAGTTGCTCCGAGGTGAGCATGCCCTTGTAGACGAGAGTCCGGAACGACAGGCTCGGCACGTAGACGTAGTCCCCGCCCTCGAATGCACCGGAGTAGCGGATGGCGTTTTCTGCCCGCTTGCGGATGACATAGAGCTTCCGCTCGAAAGCCAGGTCATCAGTGATCGCGGGATCACGCCCGATGAAGACCTGGCGCACGAACGGTTCGCACGAGAGCGCCGTTTCGCCCAGATCGGCGTTGTTGGTGGGCACGGTGCGCCAGCCGAGCACGGTCTGTCCTTCTTCGGCTACGATCTCGGCCAAGCGGTCCTCACATTCCGCCCGCTGTGCCGGATCGTGCGGCAGGAACAGCATGCCGACGCCATACTCGCCGTAGGACGGAAGCTCGAAGCCGGCCGCGGACGCCGCCTTCTGCAGAAAACGATGCGGCATTTGCATGAGCAGGCCGGCGCCATCGCCTGTGTTGGGTTCGGCCCCGCGCGCGCCACGATGTTCCAGGTTCAGGAGCACGGTGAGGGCCTGACGCACGAGTTCGTTCGATTTCCTCCCCTTGATGTTGGCCACGAATCCGATGCCACAGGCATCATGCTCGTTTTGCGGATCATACAGGCCCTGTTTTTGGGGCACACCGGTAGCTTTCATGTCACACCTCTCCACGGAACCGTCACCTCCAAGCTGTCAATCTGGCGCAGGGAACACGCGGGAACGTGCCCCACGTGTCGCGAAGCGTGAGACGTGATTGCCGGCAGATTCCGCCGGCCTCCGCGAAACACGTATCGCATTCGAGTCAGAGAGGCCACACCCTGACGGTTGACCGTCAAGGGTGGCCTCTTCTTCGAGTACCGAGAAAACGAAAAGGTCACCCTCGAGCCAAACATCCTCGTCGGGCGACCTCATCTTTGGGTCGGGGGCCTCAACTCAGAGGCAGGTGGTCTACGGCATTGACCAGTATGGGCAGTCTTTGGCCGGTTTTGTTGCCATGGCAATTGGACCGTTCATATCGCCGTCCATGCGTACCACCTTATCCCGTGATTCGCCCCTCATCTGGCCAAGGCAGCGTGATGGTACGTTCGTACGGTTTTCTGGCTTGCCCACAAGATATCTTCTCAATATTACGGTGTGAGCAGGACGTCAAGCCTCCCTAACCTGAGGTTAGGCCTAACC
>CAZDTE010000183.1:2201-5469 GCA_964508275.1 uncultured Ardenticatenales bacterium | reverse complement strand
TGCGGCACCGCCGCCGGCATCGCCGCCGTGTTCAACGCTCCCATTGCCGGCAGCATCTTCGCGCTGGAGGTGATCCTCGGGGAGTTCACGACCGGCTACTTTGGCAGCGTGGTGGTTTGTGCCGTAGCCGCCAGTGTCGTGAGCCGCCGCTTTCTGGGGGAAAGCCCAGCGTTTGCCGTCCCTGCCTTCACGATGGTCAGTCCCTGGGAAGTGATCTTCTATTCATTCCTGGGCCTGCTGGCCGGCGTCGTCGGGTGGCTGTTCGTGACCGCCCTGTACAAGGCCGAGGACATCTTCGACCACTGGCGATTCCCCGAATACCTCAAGCCGGCCGCCGGCGGGCTGCTCCTGGGCCTGCTCGCCATCTACCTGCCGGATACGCTAGGCACCGGCTTCTCCGCAATAGAAAAGGCCGTCACCGGGCAAGGGGCTGCGCTGTTCCTGGGAACGATGGTTCTGGCCAAGATCGTCGGCACATCATTCACGTTGGGCTCTGGCAATTCTGGCGGCGTCTTTGCGCCGGCGCTGTTCATGGGGGCGATGTTTGGCGGGGCATTCGGCAAGGTAGTACACCCGTGGTTCCCCACATTTACGGCGCCGGCAGGCGCATACGCGCTCGTAGGCATGGCCGCGGTTTTCGCTGCCGCTGCCCACGCGCCGATCACGGCCATCCTCATCGTCTTTGAGATGTCTGGCGATTACCACCTGATCCTGCCCCTCATGCTGGCCACCGTGCTCAGCACCCTGTTATCCGAGCGGCTGCGGCACGACTCGATCTACACGCTGAAACTCTCGCGTCGTGGCGTCCGCCTTGAGCGCGGGAGAGACATCGACGTGATGCGGGGCGTGTTTGTCGGCGAAGCAATGACCTCCGACGTAGCCACCGTTCCCGGCGCGATGACGTTGGCCGAACTCCGTGAAGCGTTTCTCACCAGCCACCACCACGGCTTCCCTGTTCTTGATGACGAAGGGAAATTATTCGGCGTGGTTACAATCCAGGATCTGGAACGCGCCGAGGCGAAGCCCGGTAGTGCCAACCTGCGTGTGCGCGACATCGCCACCACCGACCTCCTAACGGCCACTCCAGACGAGCCGATCTGGATAGCCCTGCGCCGCCTGGGAACTCGTGACGTCGGTCGGCTGCCGGTGGTGGATCGCTTTGATCGCCGGCGATTACTGGGTGCCGTGCGCCGCTACGACATCATCAGCGCCTATCAGACGGCCATCCTGCGCCGCGTAGAACTGCAGGAGCGGTCCGACGAACTGCGCCTGGGCCGTTTGACGAACAAGGAGATCGTGGATGTGCTGGTTCACCCCAGCTCGGCCTCCGTGGGAAAGATGGTCAGCGAAATCTGTGTGCCCACTGAGTGCCGGCTGATTTCCATTCGCCGCGAGTCGCAGACCGAACTGATCAAGGGAGACACCGTGATCAGGCCGTATGACCGGATCACCGCGCTGATAGACACTGCACACGTGGATGAGCTCAAGGAAGCCCTGGATTCTGCCGGTCCGCCAACGGGGTCTAGTTCCTGATTCGGCGCACCGCAAACATCGAGGCTCACGTTGGCGTCTGAGGGAAAACGCCAGATCGCCCGCGCCGCGAGCATCGTCATGGCCGGCTTCGTGCTCAGCCGCCTCCTGGGCCTGGGACGCGAAGTGGCCATCGGCTACCAGTTCGGAACCACCCGTGAGCTTGACGCGTATCTGGCCGCCTTTCGCGTTCCCGACCTGCTGTTCCAACTGGTAGCCGGGGGTGCGCTGGCCTCCGCCTTCATCCCCACGTTTACGGCCTACTTGGCCCGCGAAGACGAGGAGGGAGCGTGGCATCTGGCCTCGGCCATCGCCAACATTCTGCTCATCCTGCTGGGCTCTCTGGCCCTGATCATGGCCTGTGCCGCGGATCCCCTCGTGCGGTACGTCATCGCCCCCGGGTTCGAGCCGGCCGCCCAGCAGATCACGGCTCACCTCATGCGCTGGATGTTGTTGGCCACCGTCATCTTCGCGCTCAGCGGCCTGGTAATGGGCACCCTGAACGCCCGGCAGCACTTCCTCCTTCCTGCACTCGCTCCCTCCGTGTACAATTTGTCCATCATCGGCGGAGCCCTGTTCCTGGGCCCCCGCTGGGGCGTCTACGGCCTGGCCTGGGCCGTCGTGATCGGAGCCGGCGGCCACCTGCTGGTCCAGGTGCCTGCGCTGATACGCGAGGGCGCTCACTACAGCCCGGTACTGCACCTGCACGATCCGGGCGTACGGGAGGTGGCCCGGCTGATGGGACCTCGCGTGATCGGCCTGGCCGCCGTGCAGATCAACTTCTTGGTGAACACGATCCTGGCCTCCGGACTCGCCGGGGGGCGGCTCTCGGCCCTGAACTACGCCTGGCTGTTGATGCTCCTGCCGCAAGGCATCTTTGCCATGGCCGTATCCACAGCCGCCTTTCCCACACTCTCCCGGCAAGCCGCAGAGGACGCCCTGGCCAAGATGCGTGACACCTTCAACGCAACGTTGCGCACCATCCTGTTCCTGACCGTCCCTGCGGCCGTGGGGCTGATCGTCCTCCGCCGGCCCCTCGTGACCCTGCTCCTCCAGCGAGGAGCCTTCGACACTTCTTCCACGGAAGTCGTGGCCTGGACGCTCCAATTCTTTGCCCTGGGCCTCGTCGCCCACGCCGGAGTGGAAATCACATCCCGCGCGTTTTACGCTCTGCACAATACGAAGACACCCGTCCTCGTCAGCCTGACGGCGATGGCTGTCAACCTGGCGCTCAGCCTGTTGTTGATCCGGCCCCTGGCGCAGGGTGGTTTGGCGCTCAGCAACTCCATCGCCACCATCCTGGAGATGATCGTCTTGCTGGCACTGCTCCGGCCCCACCTGGGCGGCCTGATGGGATCACGGTTGGCGCGTTCCGCCGCCCACACCTCTTTCAGCGCCCTGGTGATGGCCGTCGTGCTGGCTTTGTGGCTGCGCACAGCCTGGGTCGGCGCTCTCCGCTGGCAAGCGGTCAGCGGGATCGCAGTGGGAGGCATCACCTATCTGGCCACAAGCTTTCTTACCGGGAGCCCGGAGGTCCGGGTTGCTCAACGATACCTCCTTGACTTTCTATCTAAGTTACCGTATAATAAGATAGTCTGACCGGAACCGTTCGAGCAGACGTGTTCAGTTGTGCAATTTGGGGCGAGAAGCCTTTTTGTGTTTGACTGGGTAACGTCAGTGGCCTAGGTAGCGTCAGCGGCCTAGGTAGCGTCAGCGGCCTAGGTAGCGTCAGCGGCCT
>CAZDTE010000183.1:0-2101 GCA_964508275.1 uncultured Ardenticatenales bacterium | reverse complement strand
TAGGTAGCGTCAGCGGCCTAGGTAGCGTCAGCGGCCTAGGTAGCGTCAGCGGCCTAGGTAGCGTCAGCGGCCTCGCCCAGGTACGAGAAGTTCCAAGGAGAATAAACATGCCAAGTCTAGGGCCGATGGAGTTGGTCCTCCTTCTGGTGATCGTTATCATCATCTTCGGTGTGGGGCGATTGCCCGAGGTTGGCGGCGCCTTGGGCAAAGGGATTCGCGAGTTCCGGCGTGCTTCCACGGGCGCCGATGAGGAACAGTCACCCAGCGCCGCCAAACCGACCGCCGAGCAAAACAAAGAAGCGTGACGTGTTGCGTAATGCGTGATGCTCTTGACGCACCCTGATGACATGGGATCGGTACAGGACGCTCCATCATTTCGCATCGCATGATTGCGTGTTACGCATTGGCCTATGAGACTGCTCTGCATCCACGGACATTTCTATCAACCGCCCCGTGAGGACCCTTTCACCGGACAGATACCGAAAGAAAGAGGAGCAGCACCATTCCACGACTGGAATGAACGAATCCTGGCGGAATGTTACGCTCCCAATGCCCGGCAAGGCAACTTCGCCAAGATAAGCTTTGACATTGGCCCTACGCTGATGACGTGGTTGCAGGGCCACGCACCGAGCACGTATCGTAGGATCCTGTTTGACGATCGTGTGAATCATGAGCGTTACGGTGCGGGCAATGCCATCGCCCAAGCCTACAACCACACGATCCTGCCCCTCGCCACCCCAGCGGACAAGAACCTGCAAGTCCGCTGGGGGATTGCCGACTTTCGGCACCGCTTCGGCCGCCCCCCACAAGGCATGTGGCTGCCCGAGACGGCGGTGGACACGGAAACGCTGGAGTGTCTCGCAGCCCATGACATCGCCTTCACGATCCTCGCGCCCTGGCAAGCCGGCGGCACCGAAGCCCCAGACGTGACCGTCCCCTACCGCGTCAACCTGCCTTCGGGCCATTCGATCGTCGTCTTCTTCTACCAGCAAAGCCTGTCCGGGAGTGTCTCCTTTGACCCGGATACCACGGCTAACGCCGACGCGTTCATCCGAGACAGTGTGCTGCCCCACTACCCGTCGAATAACGGCCACGACCCCTTGATCCTCGTGGCCAGCGACGGCGAGTTGTACGGACATCACCAACCATGGCGTGACAAGTTCCTGGCGTACCTGCTCAACACCAGCCCGAACATGGCCGATCTCGCAGTCACCTATCCGGCCCGCTACCTGCAACATCACCCTGTCGGGCACACCATAGAGATTCGCGAGCAGACTTCGTGGAGTTGCCACCACGGCGTGGAACGCTGGCGCGGAGATTGTGGCTGCTGCCCCGGCGACGGGTCATGGAAAGGGCATCTGCGCGCCGGCCTGGACCGCTTGGCCACCGCGTTCGACGAGCTGTTCGACGATCTCTGGCAGGCCCGGGGTGTTGATCCCCACGACGTGCGTCTCGGCTACGCCGGCGTGCTTCTCGGCAAGCAAACTCCCGACGAATTCGTGCGCGACCGGGCCCAGCGCTCACTCGGCGAATCCGAGGCCCGTCGCGCCAGTCTGATGCTGGAAGCATTGTACCAGCGGCACCGCATGTATACCAGTTGTGGATTCTTCTTTGATGACCCGTCCGGCCTGGAGGCTCGCTACAACATTGCGGCTGCAGCACGCGTGGTTGACTTGGTTGACCAGGTCATGGGTATCTCCCTGGAGAGCGACCTGTTGCCTTCCTTGAGGCAGGTTCATAGCAGCAAGACCGGTGAGACCGGCGAGGATATCTACCTCGACACCCTCGTCGTCCATCATCGCCGGTAGCGCAACAACGACATCAACCCAGGTCGCTTCTGGGCCTGCTCACCGGCCCGGAACTGGAGGTGGGATTGCACGATTACTTTCACTTCTACAACCATGAGCGCTTGCACCAGAGCCTCGGTTATCACACACCAGCGGAGGTGCATTGTCGGTGAGCAGTTCTTGGCCGACCTGGACACTGTTTCAATTTAGTAGGTGAATGCGCTGGTAGAGATGCCGGGCCCACGGTCTTTGAGAATGTGGGCCATGAAGAGCAGGAACAGGGGCTTGCATCCAGGAAGCGGTATCGCGTTGAC
>CAZDTE010000182.1:0-5486 GCA_964508275.1 uncultured Ardenticatenales bacterium | reverse complement strand
AATAGATCGATAAAGCAATCTGCAAGGGAGTTCCTTGGGCTTTTCCACCTCGTTTCAGGTTTATTTCTCTGGAAAAGCCTTACACAGATTTTCAGGCCAAATCATTGGAGTATCTGTGTTTATCCTGCAAATCTGTGTCCGATTATTCTTTCCCCGACAAGCTGCTAGATAGTTTCGAGGAGGTGAAAGTTATGCCCGAACTACTTGAGCAGGAGAGCTTGCTGGTGCGTATGCAGGAGGACATCCAGCGGGCGCTCGCCAAACCACCGGAGGAGCGGCACTGGGCCATGGTCATCGATTTGCGCAAGTGCGTCGGTTGCTCGGCCTGCACCGTCGGCTGCGTGTCCGAAAACCATTTGCCGCCTGGCGTCGTCTACCGCCCGGTCATCGATCAAGAGATCGGCACGTTCCCAAACGTGCGGCGACGATTCATGCCAAGGCCCTGTATGCAGTGCAACAACCCGCCCTGCGTTCAGGTCTGCCCAGTCAACGCCACCTGGAAGCGCACAGATGGCGTCGTGGAGATCGACTACGAGCAGTGCATCGGGTGCCGCTATTGCATCACAGCTTGCCCGTACTCTGCCCGCACGTTCGACACGGGCCGATTCTACTGTGAGGGAACGCCCAGCATCAGCGAGTACGAGAAACTGCCTTCGTACGAATACAGCAAGGAATGGCCACGCGACAACGGAGGATCTCCCATCGGGAACGTTCGCAAATGTCAATTCTGCCTGCATCGTCTTGAGGAAGGGATGCTGCCCGTCTGCGTGACTACTTGTATTGGACAAGCCAACTACTTTGGTGATGCCAACGATCCCGAAAGCATCGTGGCTTCCCTAATTGTCTCCCCAAGTGCCATCCAACTGAAGGAAGGGATGGGCACTGACCCGATGGTATTCTACCTGGTCTAAGCTGGGCACAACATACGAAACGGAGGTGTGAACTCATGAAACGAGACACATTCTGGTGGGTTTTGGCTATCCTGGCTTTCGCAGTAGGACTGGTCGGCCTCTACCAACGCATCACCGGAGGACATGAACTAGCGAACTACGGCAGCTACGTTCCTTGGGGATTGTGGGTGGCATCCTACATCTACTTCATCGGCCTCTCGGCCGGTGCGTTCCTGCTCTCCACCCTCGTCTATGTCTTCCGAATTGAGCGACTGGAGAAAATCGGGAAACTGGCCCTGTTCACGGCGTTGGTCACACTCATCGCCGCCATGTTCAGCATTTGGCTCGATCTCGGGCACCCGCTGCGCGCCTGGCGGCTGGTGTTGCGCACGAACTTCGGCTCCATGATGGGCTGGATGATCTGGCTCTACAGCGCCTACTTCGTTCTCCTACTGGTTGAGCTGTGGGTTGCGCTGCGTGCCGACTTGGCGGCCTGGAGCGACCGCAGTGGCCTGGCTCGCTTCCTCGCGTTTGGCCAGACGGATGTTTCGGAAGCGGCCCTGGCCCGTGATCGGAGCATGCTGCGGGTTCTGGGCAGCATCGGTGTGCCGCTGGCCGTGGCCTTCCATGGCGGTGTCGGCGCGTTGTTCGGCGTCATCGGGGCGCGAGCGTATTGGAACTCCGGCCTCACGCCCATCGCTTTTCTGGTGGGAGCTCTCACATCGGGCGGTGCACTGCTCGTGTTCCTGACCGCGATCTGGGGTCCGGACACCGGCTCCGACGAGCACAATGACCTGGTTCTGTTCCTCGGCCAGATCGTGCTGCTCTTGCTGGCCTTCGACGTGCTGCTGGAATGGGCCGAATACTCCATCGGGCTCTACTCCTCGATCCCGGCCGAGGCAGAATCGATGCGGCTGGTGCTCTTCGGGAGTTACTGGTGGGTGTTCTGGCTCGTGCACATCGGGCTCGGCGTGATTATTCCTGGTGCCTTGTTGGTCTTTGGCCGGCGGTCGTTGCCGGCAGTCGCCACAGCAGGCGCCCTAATTGCCATCACCTTTATCACGGTTCGCCTGAACATCGTCATACCGGGCTTGGCAGTTGAGGAATTGAAGGGATTGGTTGGCGCGTTCACCGGTCCCGGCCTTACGGTTGACTACTTCCCCAGCACGATGGAGTGGCTCTTCCAGGTGTGGGTCGCCGGCCTGGCCGGATTGATCTTCCTGATCGGGTACCGTGTACTGCCTATCGTCCGGAAGGAGGCTGCATAAGATGAAGAAAGACCAAAGCGTGAACGATAAACCCTTGAACCGAGAGGTATCGCGGCGAGATTTCATTAAGACCTCTGCCTTTGTCGGCGGAACAGGCATCCTCGCCACCCAACTCCCGCGAGCCATGCAAAAGGCCAGCCCGCACCTGGGCGGCCTGACCGGCGAAAACGCGGAAACCAATGCTGTCTACCCCCTCGGTCAGCCGGAGAACGTCGTATACAGCATTTGCCTCCAATGCCACACAGCGTGCTCGATCAAGACGCACGTCGTGGATGGCATTGTGATCAAAGTGGACGGCAACCCCTACAGCCCGATGAACCTGTTGCCTCACCTGGACCAGGCGACTCCGGTCGCCGAGGCGGCAAGAGTGGATGCCAAACTGTGCCCGAAGGGTCAGGCCGGCATCCAGACCACCTACGATCCCTATCGCCTGCGCAAGATACTCAAGCGCAAGGGGCCACGCGGCAGCGGCCAGTGGGAGACGGTCGATTTCAACCAGGCCATCGACGAAATCGTCAATGGTGGCGACCTCTTCGGCGAAGGGCCTGTGCCTGGATTGAAGGACATCTATAAGTTGCGCGACGCTAAGCTGTCCAAAGAAATGGCCGGCGACGCGGCGAATGTGGGCAAGGGCAAGATGACGGTCGACGAATTCAAGGCCAAGTACGCCGACAACCTTGACGTGCTCATCGACCCTGATCGTCCCGACCTGGGGCCGGTCAACAACCAGTTCGTCCTCCAGTGCGGGCGCATCGAGCATGGCCGCAAGGAGCTGGGCAAGCGCTTCGCCGGCCCCAGTTTTGGCTCCAAGAATTTCTACGAGCACACCAGCATCTGCGAACAGTCTCACCACATTGCCTACAAGCAGATGACCGGTGGGAAGACTCACTTCAAGCCGGACATCCTCAACGCGGAGTTCGTGATCTTCTTCGGCACGGGTGCCTTCGAGGCGAATTTCGGCCCCACGCCGATGGCCGAGAAGGTCACGGAATCGTTGGTCAACCGCAACTTCAAGATGGCGGTCGTCGATCCACGCCTTTCGAAGACGGCGGCCAAAGCCCAGTGGTGGGTGCCGATAAAACCGGGCACGGATGCTGCAATGGCCCTCGGCATGATCCGCTGGATCATCGAGAACGAGCGGTACGACAAGGCCTATCTGGAAAACCCAAACAAGGACGCGGCTGCGGCCGACAACGAGTCGACCTCAACCGATGCCACCCACCTGATCAACCTGGACACGATGCTCTTCCTGACGCCGGAGGACGCGGGCCTGGAACGCCCTGTCGACAAAAATGGTAATCCTGTCTCCGGCCTGTACGTCGTAATGACCGCAGACGGGCCGGCGCTGCACAGCGAAGCGGAAGCCGGTCTGCTGGAAGGGGCATTCACTGTCAACGGTGTCAAAGCCAAGCCGGTGTTTCAGCTCTTGAAGGAACGGGCTCAGGAGAAAACGCTGAGCGAGGCTGCGGCGATCTGCGGCATCCCGGAGAAATCGATTGTCGAACTGGCGAGTGAGTTCACAAGTCATGGCAAGAAAGCCGCCATCGATCTCTATCGCGGGCCGGTTCAGCACACGAACGGTTACTACAATGCCCAGACGATCATCACCCTGAACGTGCTCATCGGCAACATGGACTGGACCGGCGGCCTGCAGGCCGGCGGTGGTCACTGGCATGAGGACGGATCCAAGGCCGGCGCCCCCTTCCCGAAGAGCAACGTGGCCGGCGGCACGCCGGGCGGCTTCAAGGCGTTCGGGCACAAACTGACGCGTGAGGGGAGTTCCTACGAGGCTTCGACCTACTTCCAGACGGACGGCTATCCGGCCAAACGCCCCTGGTACCCGTTCACCGGCAATGTCTATCAAGAGGTCATCCCCAGCGCGGGTGACGGGTATCCCTATCCGATCAAGGCATTGCTGATCCACAAAGGGACACCGGCCATGGCCTCACCGGCCGGGCACTCGGCCATCGACATCCTGCGCGATACGGAGAAGATTCCGCTCCTGATGGCGAGTGACATCATTATTGGCGAGACCACGATGTACGCGGACTACGTCATCCCGGACCTGAGCTTCCTGGAGCGGTGGGCCACGTCGCACACCACGCCAGATGTGATGACCAAGATCAGCAAGATCCGCCAACCGACCGCCGCACCGCTCACCGAGATCGTCACCGTGGATGGTGAAGAGATGCCGATCAGCCTGGAGGCGTTCATGATCGCGGTGGGCAAGAAGATGGGCTTGCCCGGCTTTGGCAAAGATGGCTTGGGCGAAGGGTTCAACTTCGACCGGCCCGAGCAATTCTACCTGGCGCTGGCTGCCAATCTGGCTTTCGGCGACAAGGAGGATGGCTCGGAAACACTGCCGGCAGCCGACGAGGCGGAGATGCAGATCTTCCGGGCTGCCCGATCGCACCTGCCCAGTGCGGTATTCGACGAAGCACAATGGAAAGCCGCCGTAACGCCGGCGGTTTGGCCCAGCGTTGTCTATCTGCTCAATCGAGGTGGGCGCTTTGAGGCAGCCAACAAGGCATACGACGGCGACAAAGTCCACCACAAGTGGGGCAAGGTCTGGCACCTCTACCCTGAACCGGTGGCGAAAGCCAAGAACAGCCTGTCCGGCGAACGGTTCAGCGGGCTCCCGCTCTTCGAACCGGTCAGGGACGCCGCCGGCAAGGAGATCAAGGACGATGGCTTCGACATGACCCTGATCACCTTCAAGGAGATCTCCGGTGGTCACTCCCGAACCATCAGCAACTACTGGAGCAACCTGGCCATCTTGCCGGAGAACTTCGTGCTGCTCAACCGTGCTGACGCTGCCAGCCAGGGTCTCCGCGATGGTGACGAGGTGTTCATCACCTCAGCCACTCTGCGGGAAGGCAAGTTTGATCTGGGCAACGGCCAAGAATACGCCGTGAAAGGGAAAGTGCGTGCCATCGAAGGGATCGCTCCTGGCACAGTGGCCGTCTCCTGGCACTACGGCCACTGGGCCTACGGCTCGAATGATGTCGTTGTGGACGGCAAGACCGTCACCGGCGACCGGCGCCGAGGCACAGGAATCCTACCCAACCCGGCTATGCGTTTGGACCCGTCTGTCAATGCTGTCTGCCTCACCGACCCGATCGGTGGGAGCGCCAGCTTCTATGACACAAGGGTCAAGCTGAAGAAGGCCTGACCCGCTCCGAACCTATAGGCAAAACACCTCGCTGCTTTTCTCAGTGCCCCCTTTCTCCCCACTTCCCTGGGGGGGGAGGGGGCTTGTTTCGGCAGATACGCTGGATCTGCTTGTTGCGACTTGTCGTCGGGCCGAATCTCCGGTATAATTCTTGTT
>CAZDTE010000181.1:0-5600 GCA_964508275.1 uncultured Ardenticatenales bacterium | reverse complement strand
TGGGGGGTTAGGCCCTAACCTGAGGTTAGGCCTAACCTCAGGTTAGGGGGGCATGACGTTCTGCTCACCCCGGATTATTGAGATGATACAATTAACACGAAAAAGAAAAGAAAATTCGTGAAATTCGTGTAATTCGTGGCAGAAAAAAGCAAGGCCGGACCAATTGGACTTTTGACAAATCGTGCTTACCTACTATATGTAGTAGGTTTACGCCTCTTTTTACCACTACATATAGTGTGTTTCGTGCGTTTGTCAAAAGTCCAAACATAAGCGTCACCGACGTCACCTAGCGCCTGGGGCCCGGCCCAGCCGGCGCCGATCTCAAGGTTTCGGTTGCCGCGAATCCGGCGGCGCTGCGCGTATTCAGCGGTAGGTACACCAGGTACCCTCCTCGCCCTGGGGAGGTGACGACAACATCATCCAGGTAGGTCCACGTGTTGTAGTAGGCATCCGGGCGATTCCAGTTCGCGAAGCGCACACGGATGCCTCGCCCGGCGTAGGCACTGAGATCCACTACGCCGTGCCTCCACCCCATATCCACGAGCGTCCCCACTGTGCCGCGATCAAGATTCCCGTCACGCAGTACGCGCACGGTGGTGATCCCGTCCCCTTCGATAGTTACGTCAAACGAATCGTACAGGAAATCGGGATCGACCTTGCACTTGCTCGGATCGTTCGGATCCGTCTGCCCAGGCGGGCACCCGTAGACCACATCGTAGGTGAAGACGCGATACCAGAAGGATAGCGTAGGGGCCGGAAGATCCACAAACGCGGGCAGATCGATCTCCTGGTAGATGTACGCACTGGTGTTGGGCGGGACATTGCCCTGGCTGCCACTGCCATAGCTGGGGTCGCCCAACTGGGCTATCCAAGTTGTGGCCGAGGCGAGCGCGTGGCCATCGCCCTGAATGACACCCCGGCCAAGACCACCTCCCTGCACCCAACCAGCGAAGCTGCCGGCCGAAAAATCCCCGTTCAGGAACGACTGCACAAACGTGAACGGGTGTTGATCCCCTCCTGGGTAATTCTCCTGATTGCCCGCCACATCGCGGCTGCGTGACCGGAAGAAATACACGTGTCCGCGCTGGCCGTTGAAGTTTGCCGACGTGGCGACCACACCGGTCAACCAGTCCTGCCACGGACCGGCCATGCCGTCTTTCGCCTGGACATCGAACTGCGCGATTCCCGAACCCCCGACGCCATCATCTCCCACCCATGAAACGCCAAACGTTGTGTTCGATTGGTTGGCCGGCAGGGCGTTGACGGCGCTGGAGGGCGCGGCGCTATCGATGCGCACGAGCGCCTGCCGCGTGGACTCCACATTGCCAGCTACATCATCAGCGTAGAAATCAACGGTGTGCGCGCCCTCGCTCGCCAGCGCCAGATTGTTGCCCACCTGCCACGGGCCGCCATCCAGTCGGAAATGCGTAGCCACCACCCCAGAAGCCGTATCGGTGCTGGCCAGGGTTACCGTGACGTTAGAGGCGTACCAGCCGCCGGCGCCCAACGTTCCGGTCACCTGGATGGTAGTCGTTGGCGGTGTGGCGTCGTACCAGACCGCCTCGAACATGTCCGCCCGATTCCTAAAGTCCAGATTTCCGGCGTTGTCCTTCAGCCACACGTGCAGGTCGTGCTTGCCCTCAGAGGGTGGCAGCACGCACGTGAGCGGGCCCGTACCGGCCACGTACGTCCCGTCGGTGTCTGCTGAGGGCGGCGCACCAAATCGGTAGTAGACGCCTTGAATGCCGGACGTGTCGGGCGGCAACGTCCAGCTCACGAGGAAGCAAGGGCCGTCGCTCCACCCGGTGGGCGTGACGAGCGGGTTAATGGGAGCGGCCGGCGCGGTCCGATCCGCGCGGATCGTGCGCGAATTCGCCGCTTCCTCATTCCCAGCCACGTCCACCGACCAGTAGCGCACGGTGTGCTTGTCATCCGCCGTCAACACAAGGCTGGCCCCGGTTTGGGTTGGAGCCGTCCCCACGCGATAGCGCGTTTCCGCAACGCCCGAAAGGTTGGGTTGATCTTGTGCGTCAAAGGTGACCGTCACCGGAGTGACGTACCAATTGTTATCTCCTAGTGTCCCGGCAACCGAGGCCGTCGTGGTGGGCGGAGTGTGGTCGTACGAGAACGCCTTGGGGACAGCATTCTTACTCGCATCATCCACGTTTCCGGCCCGGTCCTGGAGCCAGAGGAACAGGTCGTGCTGACTCTCGCTCCCCACACTGATGCCGGTGATCACATTCGTGGTGCTGACGAAGGTGCCGTCCGTGGGGAAGGTCGGCGCGCCGTTGAGTTTGTAGTAGGCCCCGCTCACCCCGCTGAAGTCGGACGGATTGTTCCACGTGATCGTGAAGCTGTCGGTCTTCGACCACCCTGCCGGATCGGCCACCGGGTTGACCGGGACTCCCGGCGGAGTGGTATCAATTTTGACCGTCCCGCTCCCTGGTGTCTCGCCGTTGCCCGCCTGATCGGTAGAGTAAAACTCAAAGGAATGGACGGACTCACCGGCAAGCGCGAACGTGTTGCCCGCGGTCCAACCGCCGCCTGGCCGGTAGAATGTCTGATCCGGGCCGGAGGTGCTATCGGTGGCCGCGAGCGTAACCGTAACCGGATCGCTGCGGTACCAGCCATCGATACCGGCCACGCCAGTAACAGTGTAGGTGGTGGCCGGCGCGGCGAGGTCAAGTTTGAGGCCAGCTGTGATGACGGCGCCCTGGTTCCCGGCCTGGTCCGAGGCGGAGTAACTCACGGTGTGGGTTCCGGGGCTGGACACCCCGAGCGACGATCCGGCCTGCCACCCCCCACTGTCCAGGCGATGCTTTGTCTGCGCCACGCCGGCTGTCGTGTCGGTGGGGTACAGGGTGACAGTCACGGTGCTGGTGTACCAGCCGTTGTTCCCCAGAGATCCCGCGAAACTGTGTGTCACAGTCGGTGGCGTCAGGTCGAGCGGTATATTGACGGTGTGGGAAATCTCCTCGTTTCCGGCCACGTCCACCGAGTAATAATCGGCCCCGTGCGTACCCTCGCCGGCAACCGCAAAGCTCGTACCACTCTGCCAACCGGCGCCATCCACCTTGTGCTTCGTGTCGGCCACGCCGGACAAGCCTGTCTGGTCCGCTGCGCTGAGGGTGATGGTCACGGAGCCGGTGTACCACCCGTTCTGACCGAGCGGGCCGTTGAGCGCGTGGCTCGTCGTGGGCGGCGTGCCATCGTACCAGAACAGGTCTGGGCTGTAGTAGCGGTTAGAATAGTTCGTGTTACCGGCGTTGTCCTGCAACCACAGGTAGATGCTGTGCTTCCCTTCGGAGGGGACGCTGATGCCGCTGATCGACGTGGAAGCGGCAGCGAACGTCCCGTCGGAATCGGCGGAGGGCGCGGCGTTCAGTTTGTAGTACGCACCGGCGATGCCGGACATTTCGACGGGGTTGTTCCAGGTGACCGTAAATGCGTTGCTGTTGTTCCAACCGGTCGGGTCTCCACCGGTGATGATGGGCACGCCTGGGTCTGCGGTGTCCAGCTTCAGAGCGATGGTGACGCGGCTCGCCGAGGCGACATTGCTGGCGGCATCCCGCAGCCAAAGGTAGACCGTGTGCTCCCCATCGCCGGAGACGGTCACTCCGGTTGCCGTCGTGATGGCCGCTCCGGGCACCAACGTGCCATCGGTATCGGTAGTCGGGGCACTGTCGATCTTGTAGTAGGCCCCGTTCACGCCGGATAGCTCGGCAGGGTTGCCCCACTGGAGATCGAAGCTGTTGGTATGGGTCCAGCCGGAGGGGGAGGCGGTCAGGCCGGTGGGCGAACCGGGCGCCGTGGTGTCAACGTAGAACGGCCCAAGATGGGAAGCGCCGCCAGCCCAATTGCCGGCGTTGTCCTTCGCGCGGACGTGCAGATAGTGGTTGTTGCCGTCGGCCAGGACCGGGCTGGTGCCGCTGGTGTCTGTTGTCATCAGGCTGGCTGCAGGAACGGTGCCAGCCGAGGTGTCCCAGACAGTCGCGTAGCCTTCCACACCGCTGTTGGCGTCCGACGCCCCGGACCAAGTGGCGTCCACGGTGTTGTCGGCGGACCAGGTGGTGGTGACGTGGGATGTGCTCGTTATCGTGGAGGGGTTTGCCGGAGCCGTGGTGTCTAGGTAGATCGTGGTGCTGCTGCGCCGCGTATGATCCACGTTCCCGGCGCGATCCTTTAACCAGACGTAAAGTGCGTGGGAACCATCGGTGCCTACAGCCAGCGAGGTCTGAGTGATGCCATCGCCAGAGACAAGGGTGCCGTCTGTGGCGCTGGTCGGGGAACTGTCGAGCTTGTAGTAAGCACCAGCGATGCCAGACACGTCTGCCGGGTTCGACCAGCTCACGTCAAAATTGTCGACGTTGGTCCAATTGGCCGGGTCAGCCGCCAGAGAGTTAGGAGCAGTGGGGGCCGAGGTGTCGAATAGGAAGGTGCTCCCCGCGCCCGGTGTTTCCACGTGGCCGGCGATGTCGGTGGCGCGGGCTCGCACGGTGTAGGTCACGCCGTCGGCCCATATCGGCAGGCCACTGCTCTTGGACCAGTTGTCCGTGCCGGTCGTGGCCAGCCAGGTCTGGGTGATCGCCCATGCAGCGCCGTCCCAGTAATTGTTGTCGCCGATTCGCTGGATGCTGGCTTCGACCTGCTGGATTCCCGACGTGGCGTCACTGGCCGTTCCGCCCAAGGAGGGTGACGCGTTGTACGCTGCCCCGTCTGCCGGCGTGCTCACGCCCGCCGACGGATTCGTGGTGTCCACTTTGACGACGTAACTCGAACTCGTGCTGACGCCCACGGTGTTGGTAACGCGGAATTGAATGTGGTTCTGCGACGTGGCATCAGCCATCGTCAGGCCGGTCACGGTGAGATAGGCAGTCGTGCTAACGCTCGCCGTGGTCGTCAGGTTGGTCTGGGACCAGGGTGTCCACGTGCCGCCGCCATTGGCCGACGTGCGGAACCCTGCTGTGGCGGTCACTACGCCCTGCGTATCGGTCACCGTCACGGTTGCCGTAAAGGGCGTGGCGGTCACCCAATCCTGGGGCTGAAACTGTCCCCACGTAACGGTCGTAACCGAGCTTGTGCCCACCGGTTGCGGTTCCGGCGGCCATGCGGCCAGAGCCGCCGCCCCCCACAGGGCAAATCGCAACAGGAACAGAGCCATAAACGTGGGGAGAAGTATTCGTGATGTGTGACGGCGTTTTCGCAACAGGTCTCTCTCCTCCCAACTATGCGGGCCGGTAGATGAAGAAGCGTCGAGCGTATTGTGTGATGCGTACTGCGTCCGGCGCAAACGCAGCACGGAACACTCTAACCTGCTAACGCGACACCTGACACATGCCACTTCGACTCAACACGGTGCCCATGCCCGCCCTACGGGCACCACCACGGATGAAAAAAGGAATCTGCAGATCTCCCCCCTCTCTCAATCCCCCCCGCTGGGGGGGAAGCGGCCGGCGTTCACTCCCACCATGCGGGGGCCCCCTTCGGGGGGAGCCGGAGGGGGGAGAGAGTCGCTATTCTCATAACAGTCTCCGTATCTCCTCAATGTTCCGGGGTGAGCAGGGCGTCAGGCCCCCCTAACCTGAGGTTAGGCCTAACCT
>CAZDTE010000180.1:0-5604 GCA_964508275.1 uncultured Ardenticatenales bacterium | reverse complement strand
CACTCCCCCCAGCGGGGGGGAACAGATGCCGTTCACTCCCCCCAGCGGGGGGGGAACAGATGCCGTTCACTCCCCCCAGCGGGGGGAGCCGGAGGGGGGGGAGAGCAGCTTTTTTCAAAGCAGTCAAGCTGCCAAGCGACTTCAGCCCCCCAAACGCAAAACTTTGACGGACACCCTCTGCCGGCAAACGCCCTTGACAAATCATCCTTTCGGCGTATACTGTAAGCGTCAACCGTTCAAGTACGCAAGAACCACCAGCATCAACAAACAGGAGCAACTAGCGTGAGCTTTCCCCAACGCACGGCTACTATAAAGGTGCGCAGCTTCGAACTAGATTCCTTCGGCCACGTGAACAATGCCGTGTATCTCCAGTACCTGGAGGTTGCCCGCTGCGAATACATGGAGCAAGCCGGCCTCAGCTTCAGCGATTTCGACGCCTGGAAGCGCTATCCGGTTGTTGTGCACGCATCCCTGGACTACCGGCAGGCGGCGCAGTTCGGCGACACCTTGCTCGTGAAGGGAGGCGTTTCCAAGTGGGGGCGTCTCCGGTGGACCATGCAGTACTGCATCACCAATGCCCAGACCGGCGCCGTGGTCATGGATGCGGAGCAGGTCTTCGTATTCCTCGATGAATACGGGCAGCCCGTACCGGTCCCCAACCGGTTTCGGGTGGCTTTCGATTCGGTTACCGACCCTGACACCGAGGAGGATCAGGAAAGATGACAGCCGCTGCACAAAAGGCACGCTACTCGATTGTAGTGCCGGTCTTCAACGAGCAGGCCATTTTAGAAACGCTCCACCAGCGGGTCACGACCGTGATGGACTCCCTGGGCGAACCATACGAGTTGGTATTGATCAATGACGGGAGTACGGACCGCTCCCTGGACCTGATGCGCAGCTTGCGAGAACAGGACAAACGCGTGAAGATCATCAACTTTTCTCGCAACTTCGGCCACCAGACAGCCATTACGGCCGGCCTGGACTATGCGCAAGGGGACGCCGTCATTATCATTGACGCCGACTTGCAGGACCCGCCAGAGGTTATCCTCCAACTCATCGAGAAATGGAAAGAAGGCTTCGAGGTGGTGTACGCCATGCGCGAGTCACGGCGCGGAGAAACCTGGTTCAAGCAGTTTACGGCAAAGCTGTTCTATCGCCTGATGACGCGCATCACCGACGTCGAGATTCCCCAAGACACGGGTGATTTCCGCTTGACCGACCGCAAAGTCGTCCAGGCCATGCGCCAACTGCGCGAGCGACATCGCTTTATGCGTGGCCTGTCTGTGTGGACCGGGTTTCGGCAGACGGGCGTACGCTACGTGCGTGCGGAGCGTTATGCCGGCGAGACCAAGTACCCTCTCCGCAAGATGCTGCGTTTCGCGCTGGACGGGATCACGTCCTTCTCGTACCTGCCGCTGCAAGTCGCGACCTACCTGGGCTTCGCCATCGCCATATTCAGCCTGATCGCCATCATCGCCGTCGTGTTCTTGCGCTTGTATGGGCGGCACGCTTTGCTCGGCCAGGCCACAACGCTGGTCAGCGTTCTTTTTCTGGGCGGCATCCAACTCATCTTCCTGGGCATCATCGGCGAGTACTTGGGCCGCATCTATGACGAGGTAAAAGGCCGCCCGCTCTACGTGGTGAGCGACACCTGGGGTTTTGAAGCCGTAACCACCGACCGACAGGACGACGACCCGAATCACGGTCGCCAGCCGAACCCGACACAAGACAGGAGAGCAGCCCCATGATCACGCCAGTCGATCTACCTAACTGGGCCCTGCTTCACGCTTCCGAACACCAGGACGAGCACCTCAACGAGTTGCTGGACCTGCTGCGCATCCCCAGCGTAAGCACGCTGTCGGAACATTTCGGCGACGTGGAACGCGCGGCCAACTGGATCGCCAACCAGATGAAGCGAATCGGCCTGGATGGCGTCCAGGTCCTGCCAACCGGTGGACACCCGGCAGTCTACGGCGAATGGTTGGACGCGCCCGACTGCCCCACCGTTCTGTTTTATGGTCATTATGACGTCCAACCACCCGATCCGCTGGACGAGTGGGCCTCGCCCCCGTTTGCACCGCAAATCCGCGACGGTCAGATCGTTGCCCGCGGCGCAGCCGATGACAAAGGGCAGCTGTTCACGCACCTGAAGGCGGTCGAATCGTACCTGAAGACCGCCGGACGGCTGCTGGTCAACGTCAAATTCATCATCGAAGGTGAGGAAGAGATCGGCAGCGTGCATCTGGGGCCTTTCTGCAGGCAACATCGCGACCTGCTGGCCGCCGACGTGGCCGTCATCTCCGACTCGCACATGTTTGGGCTGGAAACGCCATCCATCGTTTATGCGCTGCGCGGGCTGACGTATATGGAGGTGGAGGTGCGCGGCCCGAGTCACGACCTGCACTCCGGCAGCTACGGCGGCGCCATCCACAACCCGGCCCAGGTGCTCTGCGAGATCATCGCCCAACTGTACGACGATCAGGGCCGCATCACCATCCCCGGCTTTTACGACGGCGTTCGACCGCTTTCCGATGAAGAGCGCGCCCAGCTTGCCGATCTGCCCTTCGATGAGGCGCAGTTCCGCCAGGAAACCGGCGTGAGCCACACCTGGGGCGAGGCCGGTTACACCGTGATGGAGCAGATTTCGGCCCGCCCAACGCTCGATGTGAACGGTATGATCAGCGGCTTCACCGGCGAGGGCGCGAAGACCGTCTTACCAGCCTGGGCACGGGCCAAAGTGAGCATGCGTCTGACCCCGGACCAACGAGCGCACGACATCGCCGAGAAGTTTCGCGCCTACGTGGAATCGCTGGCTCCAGACACGGTGCAGGTGATTGTCCGGGAGCTTGCCGGTGGCGAGCCGGCCATCGTGGACACAAACATCCCGGCGATGCAAGCGGCATCGCGAGCCTACGAAGCCGGCTTCGGTGCGCGTCCGGTTTTCATGCGCGAGGGCGGTTCCATTCCCGTTGTCGGCATCTTCGACGAGGTCCTCAACCTGCCCTCGATCTTGATGGGCTTCGGGCTGCCGGACGACCGGCTCCATTCCCCCAACGAGAAGCTGAACGTAGAATGTTTCTTCCGTGGGATTCTAACCTCCATCCATTTCATGGCCGAGTACCGCGCGTAGCCACTCCCCGTTCTTCCAGGGCCGAACCTACCCGTTTGGCTGATGTGCGCCGGTGCCGTTCGTGGTATACTGATGGATGAAGATATGATAGCAGAGCCACGAACTGTTCCGAATGCGCCATATTCGCATGGCCTCTTGTGAAATCGAACCGTTCGTGGCCGGAATCCCGAAGGAGGATTTGATGATGACAAACGGTGAGAACCCTTTGCAAGACCTATCGAACGCTCTGGCCGACGCAGCAGCGCAGGCCGGCGCGTACACGGTGTTGGTGAATGCCCGGCGGCGTCTGCCGGCCAGCGGCATCGCCTTTGCGCCTGATCTGGTTCTGACGGCCGACCACGTCGTGGAACGGGATGAGGACATCAGCGTGGTGCTACCGGATGGTCGCGAGGTCGCGGCGAGCGTGGCCGGTCGCGACCCGAGTACTGACCTGGCCGTGCTCCGCCTGACCGAAGCAACAGCTCAACCGGCCAAGGCCGCGCCGGGCGAAGCCCACGTCGGCCAGATCGTGCTGGCGGTCGGACGACCGACAACGGACGGAATTCAGGCCAGCCTGGGCGTGGTGAGCGCGGTCGGCGGGCCGGCACGCATCCGACGCGGCGGGTCGCTCGAGCGGTACATCCGCACCGATGCGGTCCCGTACCCGGGCTTCTCCGGTGGACCCCTGATCGACGTGAACGGTCGGGTGATCGGCATCAACACGTCGGGTCTAGCCCGTGGCGCTTCGCTGGCCATTCCGGCCAGCGTGGCCTGGCAAACGGCGCAGGTCCTGGCCGAACAAGGCGGCGTGAAACACGGGTTCCTCGGCATTCGCAGCCAGCCGGTGGACATTTCTGCCGATGCTCAAAAGGCGCTGGGACGCGAGCAAAGCTCAGGGCTACTGATCGTCGGCATCGAGCCGGACAGCCCTGCGCAAGCCGGTGGCCTGATGGTTGGCGACATCATCGTCGGCCTGGCCGGTCAGCCGCTCCGCAACCCGGATGAATTGGCGGCGCGACTCAGAGGCGCGATTGTGGGCCAGCCCACGCCGGTCGAAGTCCTGCGGGGAGGAATAGCCGAGACGGTGACGGTGACCGTTGGCGAACGCGAACCACGGGCCGGCCGGCGGCACGGCCGGAGGCGCGGGCGACACTGGCATCGCCAGCACGGGCGACAGCACCACTTGCACGGCGGCCATTTCCGCCGGCACGGTTGGCCGTGCTGCTGAGATAGGCGTGCTGTGATTCACCTCGTACTCGTTTCTCCCACCCTCGCCCTGCGGGTGGGCCTGCGGGCGCTGCTCGATGCCGCGGACGATCTCGCGGTGGTCGGCGAAGCGGCCAGCATTGACAGCCCGGAATTGGATGTAGCGGAGGCCGACGTCATTGTCCTGGCGTCGGCCCCTTTCACCCCCACCGATTTGGAAGACGTGCAGCGCGCGGCGGTGGCGCCACTGGCTGTGTTGGCCCTCGCCGGCGACCCCGCCGATGCCGAAGCGCTCGCCGGTCTGCACCTTCGCGCTTGGGGTGTCTTGCCGCTGGACGTATCCGAAGAGGAGCTGTTTGCAGCCGTGCGCGCCCTGCACGAGGGGCTGATCGTCGGAGCGCCCTCCCTCATTGAGCCCCTCATAGGTCCCCGTTCCGATCCGGATGGCGCGGGAGATGACCTCATCGATCCGCTGACCCCGCGGGAGGCTGAGGTACTGCAATTGCTGGCCCAGGGCCTGGCAAACAAACAGATCGCGCGAGAGCTGGAAATCAGCGAGCACACGGTCAAGTTTCACATTTCCTCGATCTATACCAAGCTGTGGGCGACGAATCGCGCCGAAGCCGTACGCGTCGGCATTCAGCGCGGGCTAATTGCCTTGTAGATGTTGGGAGTGGCGGCGCACGCCCAGCGACCTGGACACTACCCCGGTTCCAAGAAACAAACCTCACCACGATAACACAACGGGAAGAATGTCTACAGTTCTTTTCCGACAAGCCCTGCTTGTTGCCAACAAGCAAGGCTTGTTGTATAATTGATCCCACAAGCCCATCAGCATAAGCCGATTGACCCCGACGACTACGAACTGCGTGAAGATAACAACCTGTCTAACCAGATGCTGTCCAATCCTTTTCGACATCTTTGGATGTTGACATACCCTTGCGCCCTGTCTCGCTGATAGCGGATGTCCCAAACAGATACTCGGTGAAACCTGACCCAGAATGAGCCTGGCCCTGGATCTTGGTGAATTGTGAGATGCCAGATTGTCGTCGGCGGTCCGTCGTCAGCTAACGGGAGGTGCACAATGTTAGGCGAGAACACTCGACAACGCAATTGGCTGGTGGCAGCGTTGGCCCTGTTCGTGGCCACGGTTGCCGCGGTGGGTTTTCTGGGTACGGGTAGTGCGGCACCTCCAGTGGTTCCGTACGCCCAGGAGCCGGTGACCGCTGAAGCGGTGGGCCACTTCGCTGGCTGGCTGGCCGACGTAGCTGTACCGCCGGGCGGCGGCA
>CAZDTE010000179.1:0-5704 GCA_964508275.1 uncultured Ardenticatenales bacterium | reverse complement strand
ACGAAAAAAGCAAAAAATTAGTGAAAATTCGTGTAATTCGTGGCAAAAAAGAGATTGAAGCAGGTGTTTCCAGTGTAGTCCCTGAACGCTTACCAATGGGGATGTGTTGGGCGACTTCCGCGTCACTGGAATCACGCGACGGTCGCGATGAGCGCGTGGCGGTGCATCGCCAGGGTCAAAATCGCTCGCTCGCCTAGCTGGACAGACACAAGGGCTGCCCCTACACCGAGGCGGATAGGATAGGCCCGGTGGGGAGACTACCTGCCGTAAGCAGTCCTTCGCCCAGCGCGGAGGGTGGCCGACAGCTGTTTTCGAAGCAGTGCCCATGAGCGCGCGGCGCGCAGACCACCGCACCTTCCGCAGGCAGGCAAGGATGAAAATGGCGGGAAGGTTGCCAACTTTTGGAAAGTTGGCAACCTTCAACCTTCTATTTTCGTTACTGCTTAGCCAAGCAGCGAGAATGGCCTCAGCAGCGGTCGGAAGCCCCCCAGCCCCCCAATCCTGGGGGGAGCAGAGCGGTTTCCCCCCAGAGTTGGGGGGTTAGGGGGGCCTGCCTGAGCAGCAACCTATTTCCATAACAGGTATTTCCAAGTATCATGAACACAGTTTCGGAATTGTCCGAGCTAGGGGGCAAGAAGGTCCTGGTGGTAGATGACGACGCATTGCTACGCGGCGTCATCGCTAAGGTCCTGAAAAAAGCCGATTACCTTGTGCTGGAAGCCCCCGACGGCCCCAGCGCCCTGGAAATCACGGTACAAGAACACCCCGACATCATCTTGCTCGACGTGATGATGGCCGGGATGAGCGGCTATGAGGTGGTCCAGCAGATCCGGAGCATCCCCTTGATGAGCTCCATCCCCATCATTTTGTTAACCGCGTTGAACGAAACAGGGGACAAAATCCGGGGAATCACGCTGGGTGCGGACGATTACATCACCAAGCCGTTCAACGCCCAAGAGTTGTTGGCTCGCCTAGAAATGCACCTCCGGCGCTCCTGGCGGGACGTGCAATCCAACCCCCTGACCAGCCTGCCGGGAAACCGGGCGATTGAGCTGGCCCTGCGGCAGCGCATTGCCAAAGGGGGCCCTCTAGTAGTTTGCTACATTGATGTTGACGACTTCAAGCCGTTCAACGACAAGTATGGCTTTCTGATCGGCGATGACGTGTTGCTGGCTCTCTCGCAGTGCGTGCTTGATGCGGTGACGAGATGGGGCGATGTCCACGAAGATTTCGTCGGGCACGAAGGCGGGGATGATTTTGTCGTCCTAACGATTCCAGAGCGAGCCGAGAAGATCGCCCAGGACATCATTGCCTGCTTCGATGAGCAGGTGCCTGCCTTCTACAACGATGAAGACCGCGCCAGAGGGTACATGATTGGGAAGGACCGGCGCGGGAATGTGGTGGCCATCCCGATTGTCAGCGTGTCGATAGCGATTGTCACCAATCTCTACCGCGCCCTCATCCATCCCCGGCAGGTGGCCCAGATCGCGGCCGAGGTCAAACAGCGGATTAAGGCCCTCTCCGGGAGCAATTACGGCTTTGATCTGCGCCAGGAGAACGGTAAGGGCGATTTGCTCCTGCCCGACTCGGACTCTGCCAAAGCGAACCTGCCGACGTCAGAAGCAAACAGGTAGACTTCACCTGCCTGGTCTACACGGCGACCCGCACCATCACCGTCCCAACCGCCAGCGGATATAGTTCCGCACCTCGAAGGCCAGCCGGCGCGGGCCTTGCCGTTGCAGCGCCTCGTACGCCCTGGCCATCAGGTGTGAGATCGGCAGGCCCGGCGACCTCCCCGCCGAACCGGCCACAAACCCGACCGGCGGCTCTCCTGCCAACTTATCGGCGGCGTGCTGCGGCTGCCGGCAGAAGGCCAGCAGCGGCTCTGTGACCTGCTCCCACGTCAACTGCACCGCCAGTGCCCTGAAGCGCGGCGCATAACGCTCACGCAGGTCGGGCGTGGTCAACAGGCGACGCAAGGTCTCCGCCAGCGCGGCCGGGTCTTGCGGCGGCACGGTGGTTCCCACGCCCTCCCGTTCCACCAGCGCACTCATCTCGTCACCGGCGGTCAGCACCATCGGCAGGCCGACCCAGATGCAATCCAGGACGCGGGTGCGAAAGGCGTAGCGACCCTCGATGTGATCGTGGTGCAAGCTGAGGCCGATATCTGCCTCGAGCAAGTAGTTCTGTCGCTGATTGTACGGAACCCAGTCGTTGAAGAAGACGTGGCGGTCTAGCAAGCCGAGCCGGCGACTCAGCGTGATCGCCTCACGCACCCGTGGGCTGGTGGGCACGGCAGGGTTCGGGCGGCGGATGCCCATAAAGAAAAGCCGCACATCCGCCATCTGCCCGGCCAGTTGTCCGACCGCTTCGACAGCCGTCGCCGGATCCAGCCAGTCCCAGATGCCACCTCCCCACAGGATGACCCGGTCGTTGGGGCCGATACCCGGCCGGATGCCCTTGAGCACGGCCTGGCTGTGGGTGGGGGGATCGGACGGGAGGCCAAACGGCACCACAGCGATCAGGCGTTGCAGCGTGGGGTCGTCGGCGTAGGTCAACGGGTTGACCCGACCCGCGGCCACCAGCATACCGAGCCAGAAATCGCGCTGCCGCTCGCTGGCGCAGAGGAAGAAATCACCCGCTCGCAGTTGCGTGAGCAGGGTGTGCATATCCCAGCGATGTATGCCCGCCTGAGCATTTTGCGATTCCTCACGATGTGCCTCCAGGTTTTCCAGCACGATGGGGTCATACAGGTCGAGGATCAACGGTTGGTCGGCTGCGACCAGGCATTTATGGAAGGCCAACGCGGGGCCCTGGGCAAGGATCACCCCGTGAGCATCCACCAGGGCGGGCAGGGTGCGCGGGTTGTAGCGGTGCAGTCGAAAACCTTCCGGTTTCAGGTCGCTGTCGTTAGGGACGGCCAGGGTCACGGAGTGTTCGGGGCTCAGCATGGTGGCGAATTTCCAGGCGCGTATGGCCGGCCCCGCCATCTGCCGGCCGACATAGTCCAGGGAGATCACCAGGATGCGGGCCACGATCAGTGCCTCTGTTGCCGGCGCCAGCGCAGATACGCTCTAGCCTCATCCCACAGGGCCGCCGGGCCGTGGTAGCGCAACATGTCCCAGCTCTTGCGCGCCAGCGTGATCGGCGTGTCGTGGTTCCGCCCCTGGGCAATCGGGCTGTCGAGGATCGCCCGCCAGTCTACTTCCGGAGGGACGGCGGCCTCCGGCGTGGGCCCTTCCCCGGCGACGGCCAGCGTGTTGCGCAGGATCTCTTCCACCCGCCGGGCGGAGCGTTCCCACGAGAGGGCCTGCACCTCCGCGTAGCCGGTCTCGATCAGGCGGCGCCGCAGTTCGTCGTCGTCGAGCAGCCGCAGGATCGCCTGCGCGATGGCCGGCGGGTTCGGTTCGGCCAGCAACGCGTTCTCCTCGTGGCGCAGCAGATCGGTCGTCGTCTCGCTGTCCAGCTCGACGACCGGGCAGCGACAGGCCATCATCTCGAACGGGATGAGCGAGCAGTTGGTCGGCGACAGGGAGAGGCCAATCGTGGCTGTGGAGTACAGCCGGGCCAGGTCATCGTGGCTCAGGATGCCGAGGTTGGTGTGTGCAAACGGGACAGGGTGACCCCATGTGCCCCGCGTGCCGAAGAGCGCGATCTTAACATCGGGCCGGGCTTGGGCAACGCGGGCCAACGCCTCGATGCCGAGGTCGAAGCAGCGGCGAGGCGTGCTCGGTCGGGCGTAGAAGACGATGCGTGGTCGCTGCAGGGATGGCTCCGGGCGCGGGTAGTAGGTCAGCCGGTCCACGCCGAAGGGGAAGTGGTCTGCTTCCATACCGTACCGTTCGCGGAGCAGGCGGGCCAGCCACGGCCCCAGGGTGATGGCGAACAGGGGCAAGCGGTAGGTGCCCTCGGCGTAGAGATACTGCGTGCCCTTGGCAAAAAAGTAGGGTTCGAAGTCCTGCACCAGGTAGAAATTGTGACGGCTGGTGGCGTACCGGGCGGCCACATAGGCACTGGGCCAGGTGGTGGCGATCAGGGCATCGGCCGGTGGTGGGTCATCCCACCCATCCACGATCTCTGCCCCGGTCTCGAAGAAGTGCTGGCGGATGAAGGCGGCTGTGCGGCCACCGCGCACCCCTGGGACCGGCTCGACGAGCAGGCGCACCTGGTGGCCGAACTGGACCAGGTGGCGGGCCAACCGGAAGATGTCGGTGTGGCCGCCGGAGCCGGCAAGGGGACGAGACACGAGCCAGTTGATGGTCAGGGCAGCCTGGGTTGGGCCCTCACCGGCCAGCGGCCTGGCCGCATAGACAGCGTTCAGCGTGCTTCGCAAGCTATCCGCTGCTGCAGCGGGGTCGTAACGAGCCAGCACATCCGCCCTGGCCGCCTCCCCGATCTGGCGTCGCCGGCCGGCGTCCTCGATTAGCGCGGTCAGCGCCGCGTGCCATTCCTGCGTGTCCCCGGCCAGGAGGCCGGTTCTCCCCTCCTCAATCGCGTACTCGAAGGCGTCTGTGCGGCTGGCCACAGTCGGCCTCCCGACCAGCGCGGCCTCCATCCACTTGATCTCGCTCTTGGCGCGGCAGTAGGGATTGCCCCGTTCGAGCGGGGCTATGACGATGTCCACCTCGGCGATGGCGGCCGGCAGCTCGCGCCAGCCGAGCAGGGGCAGCCGGCGCACGCGGTCGCCGAACGCATCAAACGCGGGCGGCAGCTTGAGCGGGCCGCGCAGGCACAACTCTACATGGCGATGGTCGGCCATGATCGCGACCAAGGCGTCGGCCGCTTCTAGGAAGTCCTTGTCGTGCGTGGCCGTCCCGCTAAAGTAGCCGATCACCAGACGGTCGAGCTGCGGGGTGTGGGCCCGGAGCGCCTCGGTTGAGAGGCGGATCATCTCGGCGGAGGCTGCGTTGCGCACGACGAAGGCGGGCAATCCGTAGCGCCGCACCCGGCCGGCCAGGTAGTTCGTCGCCGTGAGCACGGCGTCGCACGCTTCCAGCGTGGCGCGGTAACGGGCCGTGCCCTGCACGTACAGGTCGCGTTCGGAGGGGGACATCGTGTGTAGGGCGTCCACGTGGCCAACTAGGTGCGGCTCAAAGACCAGGTCGTCCACATCGCCGAGCACCGGTTTGCCGCCACGGCGGGCGGCTGTGGTGAGCGCGCCGACGGTCTCGTCGAACGGTACGCGGTGCAGGACGATCAGGTCATGGTCGAGCGCCACCTGTGGCGACCAGGCGGCGAAGTAATCGGCCAGCGTGCTCTCGACGCCGAGATGCGCCAGATGCTCCGCCTTGTGATCGCAGCGGTAGCGGTTGGAGCCGCCGTGAGTACACCCGGTGATGAAGAAAACGGATCGGAAAGGGAATTCACTCATTGCGCCCTGATTATAATCGCAATCCAGCAGTCAGGCAAATCGCCGCGCCCACGCCACTTGCACTCCTGCCCGTTCTGAGAATGGTCTGTCTACCTCTACGCAGGGTAAAACCCTGTGCGAGGGGAAACTGCCTGGCGGTCGGCGCGCTGTTTTCATCGGGTATAGCGCAAGGGTGTGGGACAAGGCATGGTGACTGACGTGAGGGCATGGCATTCCTGCAGCCACCTGGGGCCGGCCCTTGACCGACCCAAAACGTATCATCTCAATAACCTGGGGAACGCCCCCCGGCCCCCAATTCTGGGGGAGCACATGCCCCCAAAGTTGGGGGGTTAG
>CAZDTE010000178.1:0-5877 GCA_964508275.1 uncultured Ardenticatenales bacterium | reverse complement strand
TTTCCACCTCCTTTGAAGACATTTCGCAAATTCTAACAGGCTTCGTGATATCTTTTTGGCAGGTTTATTTCTCTGGAAAAGCCTAAGCTGCGTGCAGGCCGGTCAAGCGGAATCGCTTCCAGGAACCTCTAATGACGTCGCCGACCTTGTGTCAGACCGCTTCCGGAGAAAAGGTCTCGGCCGGGGCGAGCGGCGCTGGCGGAACGGCGGCCCGCGCAACCTGCCCTAGCAAGTGCGCTTGCACCATGTAGCCCCAGAAGATGGTGAACAGCAGCCCGATGCCGCACAGGATGATGCCGAACATGGCCACAAAACTGGCCACCCAACCGAGGACGATGGCGATGATGTAATTGGCGAGGTTCTCCCGGATAAACGTCCACAGTTCGCCAAAACGGAACCCGCTCATGATCTCCCTGGTTTCGGCCAGCTTGATCAGCGCGGCAGGCAGGAAAACCGCCATCACGAGGCTCCACAAGAGGATGATGCAATTCACGCACAAGACAATGAGGCCGGCCGCATCATTGCCACCCCGGCCACCGTTGCCCAGAGCCATCCCCACAGCCCAGGCAATACAGGACAGCAAGATAACCGGCAGGTTATACACGAAGATCACTACGATGACCTGAATGCCTCGCATAAAGTACCCGCCAAGGTCACTCCAATCCGGCAGAGGTTCGGGATGATCTTCCCTAGATCGCTGGATGACTTCCAACATGTAGCCGGCGACGAACGGAATCCCAACAAGGACGAAGCTGAGCAAAACGAACAGCCCCCCCACGAGGACCTTGGTGATCCAGTTCTCATCTTCAAAGACGAATGTGAACGATCTGCCGATGTCCATACCTTCCATGAGGCCACCTCCTCTACATTCAAGTTTCTGCGGACTGGATCGCTGCTTGGATTATAGCAGATTTCACCACGTAAGGCAATCTTACTTTGGTCATATTGTAGCGACAACCGCCCACCGCCATCGCAAGGAACGGCGCGCAGTGGTTCACATTCTTTACTACGCGCCAACGCCGCGGAAGGTTGCTCGGTCAGCGCCTATTAACTATGGATTAAGGTTCCCTTAATGGACATTTAAGCCGGTGAGGCGGGATTCGTGGTATGATGGCAGGCAAAGCGTATCGTTTTCCGCAGCGCGACGTTCGCACAAGTAAGGAACAACGACCACATGCAAGATGTCTGTAGCGATGCCGAAATGGTTCGGCTGATCCGCGCGGCAAAGGAGTGTGAATCGGCAGCGTTCGCCACGCTCTACCAGTTGTATGCCGACAAGTTGTACCGGTATCTGCTGTATCGTGTGGGGAACCAGGAAGTAGCTGAGGACCTGACGATGGAGGTTTTTGTGCGCTTGCTCGAGAAAATTGAAACCTTCTCGTTTGGCCAGCGTCGCCCGGTCGCCACTTTTTCCGCCTGGATCTACCGAATTGCGTTTAACCTGGCTGTTGATCACCATCGCGCTTACCGGCGGGGGCGTGTCCCCCTGCCCATACGAGAGCGTGAGGTGGACCATCGACCGGGCCCATTGGAGCAAGTCGCGTTGGGCGATCGGTTCGAGCAACTCCAGCAGGCCATCACCAGACTCAGCGCGGACCAGCAACAAGTTGTGATCTTGCGCTTCATCGAAGGGCTGCGTACCAAACAGGTGGCCGACATCATCGGAAAGACCGAGGGGGCTGTGAAGGCCTTGCAACACCGGGCGCTCGTCAGGCTGCGCCAACTGCTCCAGGAGGGCGCGCCATGACTCTTGATGCCATCCTGGATAGCTGCGTGGAGGAGCTGCGCCAAACCGGCAACCTGGAAGCTTGTGTGCAGCAGCATCCTGAACAGGGAGCCGATCTGCGTCCTTTGTTGCAGACCGCTCTGGTCGTCATGCGAGCGCCGGCACCCAATCTTCCATCCGCCCGCAAGGCCGGTGACCTCAAGGAACTGACCGCGCTTGTGGAGCAGCGCCGCACGACGGATAACCGACGCCTTGCGTTCCCGCGCCTCTGGCGCGGTAGGTGGGGAGTTGGGCCGATCCTGCAAGGAGCACGGCTGGCCGCCACGCTGGCCGTCGTCGCTGTGTTGTTCTGGGGAATTGCCACAGCTGTCGGCGAGAGCCGACCCGGCACCTTCTTCTATCCGCTGCGCCGCACCGTTGAGCAGGTTCGCCTGGCTGCCTCCCGGCAACCCGAGGCCCACGCCCAGGCTCGCCTGCTTCTGGCTCGCCGCCGGCTGGACGAATTCAAGTCACTCAGCAGAGAGAGTTCGCTGGACCTGGCCGCAAACGTGATGCTGGACGTGCAGGACAACACACACGCGGCCTTGCGTGAGATCGCCGAGACGTCGCCTCAGGAGGCCGTTCCTCTCTTGAGCCAGGCGGTTGCCCTGCTCCAGGATGAGGTAGTCGCTTTTGGGCGGGCCGGCGACCGGGCCGCCGGCACGTCGTTCGCTCCCATCTTCGCGCAGGCCCGCACCGGGGCGCAGTCGCAACTCGACCGCGCCGAGCAGGCCTGGCAACAGCCGGACGCCGTAAAAGCGCTGCTCCTGGATGAACCGTCACCGACGCCGGCTCCGTTGCCAGAGCCGACCGCCACGCCTCAGGCCGGCACCGAGCCAGCGATCCCGCCCGGCCCCCCTGCCGGATCCATGCTCACTCCCCGGCCGACGGTGGCCCCTGTGCCGACCCTGGCCCTCCCGCCGATTCCGACGATGCCGCCCCTCCTCGCACCGGAGGCCCCACAGCCCGCCAGCCCTGTGCCGGCCGGAGGATCGCAAGACCGTTCCGGACTCTCCGACAACGGGGGCCAGCAATCTGAGCCCCAGCCGGACAATGGCGATCAGAAGGATAAATCGGGCGAAGATGGAAACCAACATGACGATGGAAAGCCGAAGGACGAGGATCCACAACATGACTGACCGCGACCGACCCAAGAGAAACAGCAAACAGCCACCGGCGACCGATCACCAGACACCCCCTCTCCGCGTCCTGATCGTGGATGACGATGAATTGGTATGCGACGTACTAGCGCATATCTTGAAAGCATCGGGGCACATCGTGGTCGGGACGGGCGAGGACGGACGGCAAGCCGTGGCCCTGTACCGGCGATTGCGGCCCGACCTGGTCCTGATGGACCTGGAGATGCCGTACCTAAATGGTGCGGACGCCACAAAACAGATCCTGGCCGAGGACCCCCTGGCAACCGTCATCGTCTGCAGCGGTGCCGAGCCGATCCACAGTCGGCAGCGAGCCCGCGACGCCGGGGCCGTGGGCTTCCTGTCAAAACCGTTCGATCTCCGCCATCTTATGGTCCTGCTTGATCTGGGTGCCAAGCGCGTATCCTAACCCCTCTGCTTAACCTGAATTTAACCTGCGATTAAGCGCTCCTTAACCACACAGCCGCGCAAAACGGTATACTGTTGGTGCGCGGCGCAGCGTGTTGCGCCTCCACCGGTCACGTCTGTTTTGCCAACGCCTACTTGGGAAGGGATAAAGCCCATGATCCGCACAACAATCGTTTCATGTCTGGCCAGCGTTTTGCTGCTCTTAGCAGCGACTCTCGCCACCCAAGCCGTCAGTGCCCAAGGGGGCACGATGGTTTCTCTGCGGCCACCGTCTCAGGTGGTGGACGCCAACTCCGGGCCGTTCACGGTCACCTTCGTGGTCCAGAACGTAACGAACTTGGGCGGCTTCGAGTTCACAATGACCTACGATCCCGCTGTGGTGCAAGTCGATTCGGCTGCGCTGGGCGGTTTCTTGGGAAGTACCGGTCGCACCGTGTTCCTGGTAGGCCCCACCATTGACAACACCGCTGGCTTGTTGCACATGGGAGCGGCGAGCTTCGGGCAACAGGCCGGGCCCTCCGGCAACGGTCTGCTGGCTACGATAACGCTGACGCCTCAAGCAAGCGGCAGCACATCTCTAGGGTTCCAGCGCCTGGTCATCACCGACGTACTCGGCAACCCGATCTCAGCAGCGGCCTACGGCAGCTCGGTCACCGTGCGCCTCCCCCTGCACGGCGACCTGAACGCGGACTGCGTCGTGGACGCCAATGACATGGACTTGCTTTCTGCTCGCTGGCATAGTACAATGAGTGGACAGAACTATTCTGCTGCCTATGATTTGAATCTGGACAACACGATTAACCTCGCCGATGTCATGATCCTGACCACGAATTGGGGAAGCGTGTGCCTGTAACGAGCAATCGGTCAGGGTTGGCGGTGGCTGTTGTGAGAACAAGCGAATCAGCGGATACGTCACGCAATACGCAATGCGAAGTACGCCGCGCACTCATGGGGCCCCGATATGAAAACAGGCCACCCGATTCGTTTCTTTACAAGGAGCAAAAAGAACAGATGATGAAGCAACGTGTACAGAAGTTTCGGTCCTTGCTGGGGAGCGCCCTTGCCGTTCTCCTCTTGGTCGTCTGGTACGCCACCGGCCCTGCCGTGGTCACACCGGGCGTGGCGGAGGCTGGCAGCGGCGCAAACTCGCCAACGGTAGCCCCAATTCTCGGCCTGTATCCGGCGGCTCAGACCGTCTACCTGGGAATCCCGTTCACTGTGGACGTGGTGATCGACAACGCCGATCGGCTGGGCGGCTTCGAGTTCACACTCGATTACGACCCGGCCGTCTTGCAGGCGAACACAGCGGTCCTCGGACCGTTCCTCGGCTCGACCGGCCGGGCTGCCGCGCCGGTGGGACCCACGATCAACCCCACCAGCGGGCGGCTCTCCTTTGGCGGTTTTAGCTTCGGTCCGACTGCCGGCCCCAGTGGCACGGGCACTCTGGCCACGATTACGTTCACGCCGGTCAGCGTCACCAGCAACAGCCCCGTGACGTTCCTCCAGGGTCAGACAACCGACGACCAGGGAAGCGCGCAAAACCCACTCCTGCTTTCGGGCACAGTCACGGTCGGCGAGGCACCCTACAGCGTACGGCTGCCGGCCATGATGCGGTAGCCGCCGTGCCTGAACTCCCAGAAGTCGAGACCATCGCTCGCGATCTGCGCCGGGCGGACCTGCCCGGCCAGACGATCACCGGGACCCGCGTCCTCTGGGAGCGCAGCGTGGCTACGCCCAATGTGATGGCGTTTCGCGAACGGCTGGTCGGTCGGACCGTGGAGGCTGTCTTGCGCCGGGGCAAGTTCTTGCGTTTTGACCTGAGCCGCGACGAGACACTGCTGATCCATTTACGCATGACCGGCCGCTTGTACATCGTCCCGTCGAGAGACGAGGTGTTGCCGCACCTGCGCATCTCGTTCGATCTGGCCAACGGCCGGCAACTGCGGTTCCACGACATGCGCAAGTTCGGGCGGGTCTATCTCCTGTGCGATCCGCAGTCCGTCCTAGGCAAGCTCGGTCCGGAACCGTTGGATGAGGCGTTCTCCGCGTCCGACTTCTCGGCACGCCTGCGCCGTCGGCGCAAGATGCTGAAGCCGCTGTTGTTGGACCAGCAATTCATCGCCGGCATCGGCAACATCTACGCGGACGAAGCACTGTTCCTGGCCAGCCTGCACCCCTGCCGCCGGGCCCACGATCTCACAGACGCCGAAGCCGAGGCGCTCTACCACGCCATCCGCCGTGTGCTGGTCGCGGCGCTCCGTGACCGGGGCACGACCCTCAACGACTACCGGACGGTGACGGGCCAGCCTGGCCAACACCAGGAAAGCCTGCTGGTCTTTCGACGCGACGGCGAACCCTGCCCCAGGTGCGGCCATGCCATCGAGCGCCTGAAAGTGGGCGGACGAGGCACCCACATCTGCCCCCTCTGCCAGCCGTCGTCCGGAGCACAGGCCTGACGGCGAATCGCAACCGTCGCATTAGGCTTTTCCAGAGTATCATCTCAATAATTCGGGGTGAGCAGAACGTCGCGCCCCCCTAACCTGAGGT
>CAZDTE010000177.1:0-5955 GCA_964508275.1 uncultured Ardenticatenales bacterium | reverse complement strand
GATGATGTTGGCGAAGCCGGGGAACTCAGCCCCACGGAAATCACCAACCTGCCACGATTCGGGCGTGACCATGCCAACACCCATGGCACCGGCGATTCGCGTGGCGCGATCGGCGTTCACGCGGCCCGCGCCCTGGATCAGGGCGTCATAGTTGATGTTGTCCGCGCCACTCATGAGAATGTTGCGCGCTTCCACAAAGGTCGGCCAGACACCGTTAGCTTGTTTGTATGCGTCGTAAACAAGGGCCAGGTTGCCGACGGCCACCGGGCAAGCGCGACTCGTGCCGCCCCAGGTCTCCCAGGCGTTCCAGCCATCACCGATCTCGTTGAGCGCCAGGTCGCCGGAAGCGTAGGAACCGCTGGCGACTACGTGCACGCCCAGGTCGCCGCGAGCGCCTGGACCGCGGTTCGACCAGGGAGCGATGTCGCCGTGCGTGATTTGATCGGCGGTCGTAGCGGAGTCCCAGCCGGTGGAACCCATCTCCGTAGAGGCGCCCACGCCGATGCCAAACGGCGGGTTCGGTGAGGTTACAGTGCCGAAGCCGGGGGCGCCGTTGCCGGTGGCAACCAGCACGCTGAGGCTCGGATTGAGACTTTGGTTGAGGTCAATCAGGCGGGATTCTTCATCCCAGCCATCGTTGTCTGTGCCTGATGTGCCCCAACTGTTGTTGATCAGTTGGATGTCGTCAGCGGTGCCCGGCACGCCATCGTAACCCAGGGCGGAGAAGATGAAGCCGTCCTCGACGAAGAACGAGGCGTAGAAGTTGCCATTGCTGGTCAGGCCGACGTCTTTGCCCGCGCCGAGAACGAGGCCAGTACCCGGTGTGCCATCACCGGCCGGCTTGTAGCTGGGAGCGCCGCCATCAATGACGCCCTGCGCCACGATGTTGGAGGCCACCAGCTGGCCGTGGTCACCGCCTGCCCCCGTGGTGTCATTCAGCGAGAAGGCGACCAGGGAGCCGTTGTCCGGTTCGCCAAAATCTTGGGCCGAGTTACCGGCCGCACCCAGCCCCCACATCCAGTCCAGCGAGGGGATCGGGTTGACGCCGTCGGCGATGAAGTAGACCAATCCACCGGAGATGTCGGCGTAGCCATCGCCGTCAATGTCGGCACAGGCGGTGGGGCTGGCTTTCGTGGCCGCCGGATCGTCAGTGAAGTCGTAGTTGGCGTTCAGGTCCACGTACACCGTGTCGTAGTCGCCGGCTGTGTTCTCATCCACCACCAGGACGGCCACCCGCTCGCCGTACCACCAAGACTGCAGCGCTTTGTCCGGATGGCTGCCGATGTGGTATGTACCACTCTGGCTGGTAGCGGGCAGGGTGTAGGTGAGCGCCGCTGTTGCGCCAATCGGCTGGTACAGGCAATCGGCGCCGGATGTGCAGGTGGCGCTGGTGTCGGCGTAATCAGCCAGCCCACTGGCGACGGTCGTTTCACCGAGGTAGCTATCCAGTGCCCAGAAGTAAGCCGACCGGCTGTCGAACATCTCCGGCCAGCCGTCGTAGGCCGAAGCTGTGTCGCTAATCACGGCCCAGGTGCCCTGCAAGTCCGGATGGCAGAAGTCCACACCGGAGTCATTGACCATCGCCTTGACGCCGGCGCCGGTGAAGCCGTTGGCCCAGGCTGCGGCCGACTTGTGGTTATCCAGCACGTCGAACCAGCCGGTGATGCTTACGTTGCCGCTGCGATCGGGAACGCCTTCGACGGCGCTGTAGTTCGCGCGCACGCTGGCCAGCCGCTGCTGAATCTGTTCCGCGTTGACCGGCTGGCGATCCTCGATCGGCTTTGGCGGAGCAAACGGATTCTCGGCCAACTGGATCGTGCTGACCCCGTCAACCGAGGCCAGTTTCATCACGTTGCCGGCCAGCACACCACCGACCACCGCCTGGCGGCCGTCGGGCCCGACGAACGGTCGGGTCAGCGACCAGGTCATGTACTGGCTCACGTCTGTGCCGGCGCGTACGCGAACAAGAACCTCAAACTCCTCATCTGCTGCCGCCGCTGACAACGTGCTCCGCAGTTTGGGATGCACCTTGAAAGCGACCGCATCGGTCTTTGAAGAAACCTTAAGTGCGCTGCTGCCGTTGCCCGGCCCGGCCGCCGTCGCCGGTGTTGTCATGCTGGCTGCTGGCAGCAACAAAGCCAAGACCATGACTACTGCAAGAACTTTCCAGATGGTGTTTCGCATCGAATGGATCTCCTTCTTTCTTTTCATAATCCTCAGGCTATCACGACGAGGCTACCGTTACCGGTCGAGTTGCACACGGCCAGTGGCGCAAACACCACCCCCTTTCTCGAAATCGGGAACGATGAATGATGAATCCGCTCACCATTTATCATCATTTATGCGTTCACAAAAAAGACTCCTTCGGTGCTGGTGCCATCCGCATGGAGAAAGTACGCCCTGAGCAAAACAGGTAGATTTCTGAGGGACTCATTTGAGGTCAAGGCTCCATTCCACACTGAACGAGCAAGTCATTGGGTGTCTTCTCAATAAATCGGGGCAATGTGTAGGTGCGATGCACTTTCAAAGGTTGTGCAGCAGGCAGAAGAGCCACCTTTCCTAAGTGCGTCGCACCTGTACCCCGAAATATCGAGACGTTACGTCATTGGTGATTGAAACGACCAGTTGCACTCCGGCCGCAGTGAACTCTATACCCCGTTATTATAAACCGTGTGGCCTGATTTGTCAATAGGCGTCCGGTTTTTTTCGGGACGATCGTGTCTTTTCAGGCGCTTGTTCGTCGTGTTCTTCAACTGCGCAAAGTATCTCCCCCGAAATATCAAGAAGACGCGACGGTGCGTAGCTCCCGGGGGAAGCGGGTCAGCGATTCGGCGCCATCCTCGGTGATGACGACGTCGTCTTCGATGCGCGCGCCGCCAAGTCCGGGGACGTAGATGCCCGGTTCAATGGTGAAGGTCATACCAACTTGTAAAGGTTCGGCATTTCCCTCGACGATGTAGGGCGGCTCATGAATCTCCAGGCCCAGGCCGTGGCCGGTGCGGTGCACAAAGAAGTCGCCGAAGCCAGCGCGGGCGATCACGTCCCGTGCTGCGTGGTCAACCTCCTCTGCAGGAACTCCCGGTCGCGCCGCGGCCCGTCCGGCGGCATTGGCCTCCCGCACGATCTGGTGGATGGCGAGCAGGTCCGGGTCAACCGCTCCCACGGCCAGGTTGCGAGTGATGTCCGAAACATAGCCGTTCCAGGATGCGCCGCAGTCTATGGTGACCATGTCGCCGGAGCGGATGGGCCTGTCGCCGGGGATAGCATGGGGCAGAGCGCCGTTGGGCCCGGAAACGACGATCGGTTGGAAGGGCGGTGACTCGGTGCCCTGTCGCAGGAGGGCAACCTGTAGGTCAGCAGCTACCTGGCGCTCGGTCTGGCCTGGCTTCAGGCCGGCCATCGTCTCCGCCAGCGCCGCCTCCACGATGGCCACCGCCCGGCGCATGGCGCCCAACTCGGCGTCGTCCTTCGTCATGCGCAACTGCGCCAGCATGTCGTCCGCCGGCAGCAAGTCGATCCCTGCGCCGGCTGCTTGCAACGCCCGCTCCTCGCCGACCCACATGCCGTGAAACTCCACCGCCAGCCGAACGTCCTGCAGGTCCATTTCCTGAACCAGGCTCTGCAAAGCGGCGTCTGGCCCATCTGCGTCTGCGAAGGGGAACAGCCGTGAATCAGGTAGCTGTTTGGCTTCGACGCGGGACTGTTCGAGAGCAGGGATGAGCAGGGCCAGCCGGCCATCGGCCAAAACGAAGGCTATCGTCAGCCGCTCTGAGCGATGCACGGACAGGCCGGTCAAATAGTAGAGGCTGGGGCCGGGAACGATCGCGGTCGCCGTCCAGCCGTGAGCGGCCATCTCCCTGCACAGTTGTTCTCGCCGTTGTCTTGTCATCGGTGTTCTCGCCTTGTCAGGTGCTTTGCGTCCGGTAAACCACAGCCCACGCCAAAGTATACACCGAAGACTCGGTCGTGGCAAGTCAGGCTGTCGGGGTCGGTGTACGGGCCAGACCTGGCGGCCACTGATCGTGGAAAAAAGCCCTTGACAGGGCAGGATTTCTGTGGTATGATGGTAACACGCGTTAGTAACTCGCGTTACCGTTCCCTCGCGTTCAGGTGAACTCTCATGGCGAAACGAAGAAAGAAGGTCGTCAGTGCCGACGTAGCTCGCCTGGCCGGCGTTTCCCGTACCACGGTCTCGCTGGTGCTGAACAACGTTCCCGGCACCAACATCTCGGAGGAAACCCGCCGGCGCGTGCTGGAGGCAGCGCGACAACTCGAATACTACCCCCACGCGGCCGCCCGCTCACTCGCCAGCCGTCGCTCTGGCAACATCGGCGTTGTGCTTTGCCAAAGCGCCGACCGACTGTTCGCCGACGTCTTCTTGATGGAAGTGCTCCACGGTATTCATGAGGTCATTCGACCACAAGGTTTTCACATTTTACTGGAAGCCGTAGAAGACGTGTCTGCGCCCGACGCCTACTTCGGTCTGGTGCAGTCGCGACAGATCGATGGACTGATAGTTTCGGGGCCCCGTTCCGACGACTTGCAGTTACTCCGTATCCAGGAAAACGGCTTTCCCGTGGTCCTGGAGGGCCAGTTGCCCGGCAGCGACTTGCCCCAGGTGGACGTGGACAATGTCGGAGGCGCACGGCTGGCCCTTGAACACCTGCTCTCACTGGGCCACCGTCAGATCGCCTTCATCAGCAATGGCCCCCTCATCTACACCGCCAGCCGCGATCGTCTGCATGGCTATCGGGCGGCGCTGTTGAAAGCGGGACTGCACTACGACGAAGCGTTGGTTCGTTTCGGTGAATTCAGCCGAGCCAGCGGTCATGTTGCGATGCAGTCGCTGTTGACGCTGCCCGAGCGGCCCACCGCGGCCTTCGTCGCCAGCGACCTAGTAGCCTTTGGTGCGTTGACTGCCTTGCGTGAGGCCGGGGTGCGGGTGCCCAACGACATGGCGGTCGTGGGATTCGACGATGTGCGTATGGCAGCGTACGTGACCCCGCCTCTGACCTCTGTACATCTTCCGGCCCGCAAGTTGGGCCAGACAGCGGCAGAAACCTTGCTGCGCTTGCTCGCCGGAGAGGAAGCCGAAAAGCAACCGGTGCTCCTCGATTCAGAGTTGATCATCCGTGAGTCATCGGGCAAGCGGGTCAATAGCCGGCCAGCGGGAGATTGAGGGGGGAGATCCGCGATCCCTTCTTCATCCCTGGTGACGCGCGCCGCCGCGCTCATGGCGACTGCTTTGAAAACAGCGCGCCACCGCTGAGCGACCTGCCCGGACAGGAAGGCGGGCTCCCGACCGAGCCCAATACGATTCGACACGGTGGGGCAGCCCTTGTGCCTGCCCACCCCTGCGAGCGCGCGGCGACTGACGCTGTAAAGGCAGTCACCCCTGAACATTGAAATTCCGACGAGCTTTGTTCTTCACTTGTTGAGCAGACCAAGAAGGAGGTGAGGCAGATTCCAATAACCCCCTAAAAGGGAGCTGTGTGACGTCTCATGTCTGGTTTCTAGCTACCCGGGTTTCGCAAGAATCTGGGGCACATTTGCAGGAGGAGATACCATGTTTCGTAACCAGAAGTTCTGGATTCTAGTGACCGTCTTGCTGGCGGTCAGCTTGGTGATGGTGGCCTGTGCGCAAAAAACGGCTACACCAGCTCCAAAGCCAACCGAAGCACCGGCCGCGCCAACCGAAGCACCCGCGAAGGCAACCGAGGCGCCACCGGCCGCGGCGGTGGACTGCATGGGGGCAGCGAGTGGCGACACGGTGTCCATGATCTACCAGTGGTCTGGCAACGAGGAAGAGAACCTCAACAAGATCCTCAAGCCGCTGGTGGACGAGTGTGGCATCGTGCTGGAGCCGGAGTCGACACGCGACCAGTCGCTGCTCGACACGAGGGTGAAGGCGGGCACGCCGCCGGACATCGCCTTCTGGAACGTCACCCAGCTGAC
>CAZDTE010000176.1:0-5969 GCA_964508275.1 uncultured Ardenticatenales bacterium | reverse complement strand
TCAATTTTACCGTAATGGGTAAATAGGTATCGGGTATCACGTGTTTCGCACTGCCTGCACAAAGTCTCGCACTTTCTGCGCATCTTTCTTGCCCGGCTCGCGTTCCACGCCGCTGGCGACATCCACGCCCCAGGGGCAAACGGTAGCGATCGCCTCCGCAACATTTCCCGGATTCAGGCCGCCGGCCAGCAGCACACGGAACCGTCTCGCCAGGACAATGCCCGCGTGCCAATCGGCCTTCTCGCCGATACCCCCCGGAACCCAAGGGTGGTAGGCGTCCAGTAAGAGTTGGGGCATGTCCGGCACGTCGGGCAGGTCCGCCTGGTACGTGGCGACAAAGGCCTCGGCGTCGCCGCGCGTTTGCGGCCGCAATGCTTTGTAGGCGCGTGGGGCGAGCGAGCGCAGCTCGAACGGCGGCTCGCTGCCGTGCAATTGCGCCAGGTCCAACCCGCAGAAGTCGAGCGTTCCACGCACACGGTCGGCAGGGTCGTCCACGAACACGCCGACCAGTGCCGGTCTCGGCGCTCCATCCGGGAAGCTATTACGCACGCGACGTGCGATTTCGTGCACTTGCTTCGGAGCCACGTAGCGCGGACTCTGCGGATAAAACACGAAGCCCAGGAAATCTGCGCCGGCCTCGGCGGCCGCGAGTGCATCCTCTTCGTTTGTCAGTCCGCAAATCTTGATGCGAGTTTTCATGATCAGTCACCAGATGGCAGTGTCAGTCACCAGATATGGCGTACGACATGTTGCGTTTGACCGCTTGCACGTTCCACGTCTTCACACCGCCCATCGTTCATCATTCATCATTCTGCATTCATCGTTTGCCAGCGCTTTCCGTTCTCCGCTCCACGGCCCTGCTCCCCTTTTCTCCAAGCAACTCACGCACCTTCGCCGCCACGTCCTTGGCCCGCACTAACGCCGTGCCGACCAGCGTGGCGTCCACGCCGGCCTCGGCCAGCCGTTGCACATCGACGCGCGATTGGATGCCGCTCTCGCTGACTAGAATCGTGTCTGCCGGCACACGGGGCCGCAGCCGCAACGTCGTCTCCAGGTCAACGTCGAACGTGGCCAGGTCGCGGTTGTTGATGCCGACGACCCGTGGGCCGAGGGCCAGCGCCCGGTCCAACTCCGCTTCGTTGTGTACCTCGACGAGGGCCTGCAATCCCAGCCGGTGCGTCAGGTTGAGCAGCTTCCGTAATTTCCGGTCGCTCAATGCCGCGACGATCAGCAGTAAGGCATCCGCTCCCATCACCCGAGCTTCGTATACCTGATACGCGTCGAAGATGAAGTCCTTGCGCAAGATGGGCAATGGCCGACCCATTTCGCGCGTCACCTCGCGCGCTGCCGCCAGATGGCCAGCACTGCCCTGGAAGTAACGCGCGTCCGTCAGCACCGAGATAGCGCTGGCTCCGTTGGCCGCGTACAGTCTCGCCAGCTCTGCGGCGTCGAAATGCGGCCGCAACAGCCCCCGCGACGGCGACGCCCTCTTGATTTCTGCAATCAAGGAGACGCCGGAGCCCTCCAGTGTTGACGCAAAGTCCAAGGGAGGCGATGCCAAAGCCACCTGGGCCCGCAGCATCGCCTCCGGTTGTCTCCGCTTCAATCGCGGGAGTTCTTCGTTTCGCTTGTACGCCAGGATTTCGTCAAGAATCAACGGCCACCCTCGGGCGGCTGAGGAATCGCGTCCAGAAACGCCTCCGGGGAAGGGGCATCAAGCGCCTCGTCAAACAGTCCGCGCAACTGAGACGTCTCCAGAGCGCGTACCTGATCTTCCAACGCACGGGGCAAGGCACCAAACCGGTGCCGAAGCACCCGCACCAAGTCATCCAGCGCGATTTGGTGCGCTTGCCGGAGACCCTGCTGGAGGCCCTCCTCCAATCCCTCCTCAAGGATCTGATTATACCACGGCGACTCGCGCAGCTCGATCATATCCCACTTCATAATCCGTTGGACCAGTTTCACGTCCATCACGAAGCTGGCAAAGAACGCCAGCAGCGGTTCCAGTTCCGTCAACCGGGCTTCGCTGCGCAGAATCTGCGCGGCCCGTTCTACTTGTCGTCTGCCTTGTCCCCCTTTCAAAACCGGCACGAAAGGCACCATCGGCAGGCGTCGCTCGGCCAACACGACCTCGGCATCCTCTTCCCAGAGCAGGTGGTTGCGCCAGTCCTGGTGCGAGGTCAGGCCCATAAACTCGGCATGAAAGCAGTCCGGTATCTCCGTGCTGGCAGAGGGAGGCAAGATCACGGTGAGAACCGGGCAGACCGGACTCTGATAGCGCTCCGAGCCAGCGCCGCATACGCCTGGATTCGCAATGGCATCCGTGGATCGTACCGTAACTGCACTTCGTTCAGCAGCAGGAACTCACCCTGTTCTGGAGTGTACACGCGCATCAGCACGTCACTCTCGCGGCTGATCCACTGGAATTCCGTAGCCAACAAATCCCGCACCTCAGCACGCGGGTTCTCCAGCGCCCAGCGCGCCCAGGCCTCGGGATCCAGGCTGGCGAGACGTTTGCTTCCGATGTCGGCGCGTTTGGCCAATGTAGTGGTCCGTTGTTTTTGTTTAGTGCGTGGCCAAAACTGACCAAATGGTAGTATACACCAGAAACCGAAGAGACGCAAGCACTACGCCGGCGGTCCCATGCTCTGGGAAAACTGCACTAGCCCATCCAGACATCGCTGGGCCCGCCCGGAATCGATGGCATCAACAGCATGATCGAGGCCATCGTACAAATCGGCAGCCAAACCGCCGGCCACCAGCGCGACTGCTGCATTGAGCAGCACCACATCCCGCTGCGGGCCGGGCTCCCCCGCCAGCACAGCACGGGTCAAAACGGCATTCTCCTCGGGGTCCCCGCCGGCCAGGTCCGACAGCGTGGCACGCGGTAGTCCCAGCGCCGCCGGGTCCAGATCATAACTCTCTACACCCCCATTGTTAAAGCTACTCACCCGGTTCACGCCGGTCGTGGAGAGCTCGTCCAGTCCGTCGGCCCCGTGTACCACGAAGGCCGCTCGTCCGCCCAGCTCGCGAAGCACATTCGCCAACGGCTCCGCCAGGGCTCCATCGAAGACTCCCATCACCTGAGTGGGCGCATTGGCCGGGTTCGTGAGCGGGCCCAGGATGTTGAAGATCGAACGGATGCCCATCTCCCGTCGCGGACCGATGGCATGTTTCATGGCCGGGTGCAGCGCCGGAGCAAACAGGAATCCAATGCCCACTTCATCAATGCAGTCGGCGATCTGTGCCGGCGTGAGATTCAAGTTCACGTCCAGGGCTTGCAGCACGTCGGCGCTTCCACATTGGCTGGAGACCGAGCGGTTGCCGTGTTTGGCGACGCCCAACCCCGCGCCGGCGACGACGAAGGCCGCCGTGGTGGAGATGTTGAACGTGTGGGCGCCGTCACCGCCGGTGCCGCACGTGTCCACCAGATCGGTGCGCTGCGGCTGCACTCGGATCGCGGCCCGGCGCATTGCCCGGGCACAGCCGACGATCTCGTCAATCGTCTCGCCCTTGAGTCGCAACGCGGTCAAGAACGACCCGATTTGAGCGGGAGTGGCTGCGCCGGTCATGATCTGCCCCATGACCTCTTCGGCCTGTGTCTGGTTGAGGTCCTGTCCATCTACTAACTGAGAGATTGCTTGTTTGATCATGAATGCACCTCCTTCTGATTCTCGTTCCGTGTTTTGGGTTTTCTTATTCCCTTGCCCTCGACGCTTTCCGGCAGGCGGGCCGGCAAATGACCGGGCCAAAAAGTTCGATAGGAGCGCCTTGCCATCCGGAGTGAGGATCGATTCCGGGTGGAATTGGACACCGACGATGGGGTACGTCTTGTGCCGCAAGGCCATCAGCTCGCCGTCGGCGGTATGAGCCAGCGGTTCCAACACCTCCGGCAGCGGTTCCTCAACGATCAGGGAATGATAGCGAGTGGCGGTCAATGGATTCGGCAGCCCGGCGAAAAGCCCGGTCCCCACGTGGTGGATTTCCGAGGTCTTGCCGTGCATGAGGCGCGGCGCACGGGTCACACGTCCGCCAAACACATCGCCGATGCACTGATGGCCCAGGCAGACGCCCAGTGTCGGCACGCGGGGTCCGAAGTGTCGGATCACGTCACCGGAGATGCCGCCATCCACCGGGCGACCGGGGCCGGGCGAGATCACGATGTGGCCTGGAGCCAGATCCTCGATTTCGTCCAGCGTGATCTGGTCGTTGCGGCGCACCACAAGTTCGGCCCCCAACTCCCCCAGATACTGCACCAGGTTGTACGTAAACGAATCGTAGTTGTCGATTACCAAAATCATTTTCTGCCTCCTGCCGGCCGTTGAGCGTTTTGACGGATAGCTATAGCCCTATCTCTGCCATGGAGATGGCTTCGGCCATGGCGCGGGCCTTGCTCAATGTCTCCTCGTACTCGCGTGTGGGATCCGAATCGGCAACGATCCCAGCGCCAACCTGAATGTAGGCGGTTGAATTGCGCATGATGATGGTGCGGATGGTGATGCACGTATCCATGTTGCCGCCGTAGTCGAAGTAGCCAACGGCGCCGGCATACGGACCGCGGCGGATGCCTTCCAACTCTTCAATGATCTCCATCGCCCGAACCTTCGGCGCGCCCGAGACTGTGCCCGCAGGAAATGTGGCGCGGAGCAGGTCGAAGCAATCTTGGCCGGGGCGAATCTGCCCCCTGACGCTGGAGACGATGTGCATGACGTGCGAGTATCGCTCCACCGTCATCAGGTCCGGTGTGTGTACGGTTCCATACTCGCACACGCGACCGAGGTCGTTGCGACCGAGATCCACCAGCATAACGTGCTCGGCGCGCTCTTTGGGATCGCTCAAGAGGTCTCGTTCCAGGGCCCGATCTTCGTCTACGGTCTTGCCCCTGGGGCGCGTGCCGGCGATGGGGCGCAGTTCGGCCCCGTCCTCCTCAAGCCGCACCAGCATTTCGGGCGATGACCCGATCAACTGTTCGCCGCCGAGGTCTAGGAAGAACATGTAGGGCGAGGGATTGCTGCGCCGCAGAGCCCGGTAGATTGCAAAAGGATGGGCCACGGTTTTGCGCTGCAACCGCTGGGAAAGGACGACCTGAAAGATGTCACCCGCAGCGATATGCTCCTGTGCCCGGTCCACCATCGCTTCAAAGCGATCCTGGCGAATGTTGGATCGCAGTTCCTCGGTAGAGGGCCCGGAAGGTGCCGGCAGTTGGGGCACAGGCCGGCGCAAGCTATCCACGATCTCTTGGATTCGCCCGATAGCTCGCTCATACACCTGCTCCACGCCTCCGTCCAGATAGGCATTGGCCACGACCATCAACCGTTGCTTCACATGGTCGAAGATGACGAGCGTGTCGGTGAGCAGCAAGTGGAAGAGGGGCAAGGTCATGTCGTCGTGGGAGGTGTCGGGCAGGTTTTCGAAGTGGCGGACCAGATCATAGCCCAGGTAGCCAACCGCGCCTCCCAGAAACCGAGGCAGGCCCGGAAGGCTCACCGGCCGGTACGGGGCCAGGTAATCGGCCACAGCGGACAATGGATCCCCGTTGTGCACAGGCAGTGCCTGTCGCTCCCCTTTCGCAACGAGATAGACGCCGTCCCCGTCTGCCAAAATGGACTGTTCCGACCCGACGCCGATGAAGGAATAGCGGCCTACCTGAACTCCACGCTCGACGCTTTCCAGCAGGAATCTGGGCTTGCTGTTGGCCAGCAGCTTCATGTAGACTGAAACCGGAGTCTCCAGATCGGCGGCCAACTCCCGGTAGATGGGTATTAGGTTTCCCTGACGGGCAAGTTGTTGCGCTTCACGCAAGGATGGATAGTACACAGCTACACCTCCAATAAAAAGAATGCCCCTCATCCCACGTAGGGACGAGAGGCGATCAGACTCCCGTGGTGCCACCCTTCTTAAGGCTGGCAAGAAGGTATCTTCTCAATATTTCGGGGTGAGCAGGACGTCAAGCCCCCCTAACCTGAGGT
>CAZDTE010000175.1:0-5991 GCA_964508275.1 uncultured Ardenticatenales bacterium | reverse complement strand
CGTGGCGAAAAAGGGTTTGAAGCAGGTGTTTCCGGGGTAGCTCCTGAACGCTTACCTCAAAACAACGGGAGGGCAGACGTTGTCCGACCTGGTCATAACCTATCGCGGAACGGTGTACCCGTGGGAGTGTGACCACATGGGTCACATGAACGTGCGCTTCTACGTCGCCAAGTTCGACGAGGCGACGTGGCAACTGTTCGCGCGCCTTGGCGTCACCCCCACGTACATGCGCGAGCAGCAGCGCGGCATGGCGGCGGTCGAGCAGAACATCACCTACAAACGCGAGCTGCGGCCAGGCGACATCATCACCATCCGCTCCGGCTTCCTGGAAATGCGTGAGAAGGTGTTTCGCCTGGTCCACGAAATGCGCAACGACGAAACTGGCGAGATCGCCGCGACCACGGTGTTGACCGGTGTCCACATGGACACATTGGAACGCCGGGCCTGTCCGTTTCCGGAGGAGATCGTCGAGCGCGGGCGGCGGATGCTCACTGAGCACTCCGGCTGATCGCAAAAAGGTTCTGCGGGGCGTATGCAAAACCTGGGGGAGCAGTACAAATCAACCACAGATTTCGCAGATTACACTGCTGAAACAGCAATAACAGCGGCGAAATCGCGGATGCAGCCCTTCCACAGAAAGGGCAGCATCCGGCGTAATCTGTGGTTAAGAAATGGATGGGCTATCCGACTCCCCTCACGATTAGATGCGCCCGGTTCTGCAGAATAGGGGAATAACGGAGGTTGTTTTGGGGGCCGTCACCTGGCTGCTGGGGTAGCGGCTTTTTTCATTGGGCCGCACTCTTCATCGCGGATCGGCGAATCACATGGGCGGCGGTCGCCTTGAACGCTGCGACGACCTCTCGCCCGTCGACCAGACCCAAGCCCTCCACGGACCGGGGCGTGATCATCGCCACAATCAGGAAGCCGCAGTCCACGGTGACGTGATACATCGAGCCGCGAGCAGCAACGCGGGTCACCCGTCCCAAGAACCGGTTGCGCGCGCTGCTTGGCGTCAGGGGCACTTCCGCCGGGGTCAACGTGATGTCCTCCGGACGCAGACAGACCAGCACGTTCTCACCCACAACCCCGTGACCGGTGGCCAACTCCAGCCGTTGCGATCCGGTCTGGGCCACAACCAGGCCACCATCCACCTCGACGATCCGTCCGCGCAGGATCGTCTCCACGCCTACGAACTGGGCCACCGCCTCGTCGACCGGCGAGGAAAACACCCGGGCGGGCGAGTCTAATTGCCGGATATGACCATCGAGCAACACGGCGATCCGGTCGCCAAGCTGCAACGCCTCGTCTCGATCGTGCGTCACGAAAATGGTGGTCGTCTGCGTGCGCTGCAGGAGTTGCTGCAAATCGTCCAGGATGGCCGATCGCGCTGGCGCATCAAGGGCGCCAAACGGCTCATCCAGCAGCAGGAGTTCCGGCTCCAGGACCATGGCGCGGGCCAGGCAGACCCGTTGCGCTTCGCCCCCGGAGAGGGTGCGGGCATGCCGGCCGGCCAGATGTGCCACGCCGAGCCGCTCCAGCCAGGCCGCGGCTCGCCGCGTGGCCTCCGTCCCGCGCACGCCGCGAAATCGCAAGCCAAGCGTCGCGTTGGTCAGCACCGAAGCATCCACCAGCAAGGGCTCTTGCAACACCAACGCGATCCGTCGCCGATGGACCAGGCTGGCGGGTTGGACTGGCGATCCGTGCCGGAACAGGGCGCCGCGGTCCGGTGCGCTGAGGCCGGCGATGACTTGCAGGAGGGTGCTCTTGCCCGCACCGTTCGGCCCGATCACGGCCAGCACCTCGCGAGCGTAGACGTCGAGGGCCGGGATGTCGAGCGCGACCTTTTCGCCATGCCGCACCTGAACCGCTTGCAGGGAGATAACTGCCGCGTTCACCGGTGCGCTCCACGCTGTTGTAGCCAGGTCATGCCGAACATGATCAGGTAGGAGAGGAGCAAGAGAATCAGGCCCAGGGCCATGGCCAGGCTGAAGTTGCCCTTGCCGGTCTCCAGCACGGTGGCTGTGGTCAACACTCGCGTTTGCCCGACGATGTTGCCGCCGACCATCATCGAAGCGCCGACCTCGGAGATTGCGCCGCCAAAACCGGCCATCGCGGCGGCCAGGAGCGGCAGGCGCGCCTCCCACCAGAGGACGAGGAGCAGTTGCGCGCGTGACGCACCCAGCCCCAGCAGTTGCAGACGCAGGCGCGGATCCAGTTGCTGGATGGCGGCCATGCTGAAGCCGGTGACGATCGGGGCAGCGATGATCGCCTGGGCCGCGATCATCGCCGCCGGCGTGTAGATCAGGTGCAGCGACCCCAGCGGACCACTCCGCCACAGCAGCAGGGCTACGAACAGTCCGACGACGACCGGCGGCAGCCCCATCCCCGTGTTCACCAGACTGGCCACCAGCCCGCGGCCCGGGAACCGGGTCAGCGCCAGCAGCGTGCCGAGCGGCACACCCACGACCAGGCTGATCAGCATCGCTGTGCCCGAAACCTGGACCGTGCGCCATGTGATCTCCAGGACGCCCGGATCGCCGCGCACGATCAGCCAGAACGCCTGGCACAGCCCTTCGAGGATGGCGTCCATGCCTCCGTTCTCAGTCCCCCTGGCCCGCGTCCGGGAAGAACAGGGGCTGGCCAAACTCGGCTTTGCCGTACTCGCCGATGGCCGCCTGGGTTTCGGGAGAGGTCAGGTAGCCCGCGAAAGCGGTCGCACCCACCGCATTGACACCGGGATGCGTCTCGGGGTTGACCACCATCACGTGGTAGATGTTCTTGAGCACCGGATCGCCCTGGACGAGCATCTGCAGATCGAGGACGTCCTGCAGATGCAGGTACGTCGCGCGATCGGTCAGCGTGTAACCCGCCTTCTCGGAGGCGATCTTCAGCGTCGCGCCCATACCCTGGCCCGTTTGCTGGTACCATGCGCTAGCCGGTTCCAGTTCGGCCTCGCGCCACAAGGCCAGCTCTTTCTTGTTGGTGCCGGAGTCATCGCCACGCGAGAGGAACAGCGCCTGGGCCTCGGCGATCCGTTTCAGGGCGGCAGCGGCGTCGGACAGGCCCCGGATGCCGGCCGGATCGGTTGCCGGCCCGGCGATGACGAAGTCGTTGTGCATCACCAACCGGCGGTCGGCGACGTCGCCAGAATCCACCAGCTCCACCTCGGCAGACGGTGCGTGTACGAGCAGCACATCGGCGTTACCACGCTGCCCCATCGCCAACGCCGCGCCGGTGCCCACGGCGATCGTCTTGACCACGTAGCCGGTCCGCTGCTCAAAATCGGGAACCAACAAATCGAGCAACCCGGAGTCTTGCGTGCTGGTGGTGGTAGCAAGAATGAGGGACAAGTTGCCCGGCGGCGACTGATCGGAGCGCCCGGTTCTTAGTGTGCAAGCGGCGACAGCAAGTATCCATAGCAGGACAAAGGCCAGGCGCGCCATGCTGGCTCGGTATTTGAGTTTCATATTTCCTCCACAAGTTGTATTGACGCAAAGAGCACAAGGCAGGCTCTTGCGCGGGCAATAATGTCATGCGGCACTATTCTAGCCCATGCGCAATAATTCGTCAAACCTGGATGCACACGCCTGCGCCGCGGTCCTGGATGGGGTATAAGGGAACTCCAAGAAAATAGGTAACCGTTCAGCACCCCCTGAATCTGCCACTAATTACTCGAATTTACAGTATCATCTCAATAACTTGGGGAACGCCCTCCGGCCCCCAATTCTGGGGGAGCACATGCCCCCCCCAAAGTTGGGGGGTTAGGGGGGCGCGACGTTCTGCTCACCCCGAATTATTGAGATGATACAAAAAAGGCAAGAAATTCGTGTAAATCGTGGCAAAAAAGAGATTGAAGCAGGTGTTTCCAGGGTAGTCCCTGAACGCTTACGAAAATAGTTCTCCCAAACAGATTCTCGATGCAGCCCACAATAGATCGAGAAAGCAATCTACAAGGGAGTTCCTTGGGCTTTTCCGCCTCGTTTGAAGACATTTCGCGAATTCTAACAGGCTTCGTGATATCTTTCTGGCAGGTTTATTTCTCTGGAAAAGCCTAACGCAAAACTGTGGGGAGTTGTCGGTGCTGTCCTGCATGGATGTAAGGGCGAGGCATTCTTACAGACCCCTGATAGGGACAAACCCCTTGGCTCTGCCCCCTCCACCGGGAAGACTCCCCCTAGAGGGGAATGCCTCGCCCCTACTCCAGTCACCATACGTTGATCCACGCTTCTGTGCTATATCCTCTGGGATGGTCTTGCTTGTACCGTTTCGCAATCTGCTGTATAATAAACAATACGATGAAACACCCACCGTTCCACGATACGCTTCTCCAGCGCAATCGTGTCCAGCGTGAACTGTTCCTGCGCGTCATGCAGGCGGCATTGCGGGCCGTGGATCCGGGACGGGCCGTGCGGCGAACCTTGCGCCGCGACGGCGGTCGCATGATCGTGGCCGATCGGGCATATGCGCTCGGCGAGGGTCGAGTGGTCGTCGTGGGCGCGGGCAAAGCAAGCGGCGCGATGGCTGCGGCCGTCGAAGAGGTGATCGGCGAAGGGGTGGCCGGCGGCGCGGTGGTTGTGGAATACGGACATGCGGTACCCACCCAGCGGGTTGTGCTCCACGAAGGCGGCCACCCGATCCCAGACGAGGCTGGCGTGACCGGTACGGCCCACGTGTTAGCCGCCCTCCGCGATCTCACCCCGGACGATCTGGTGCTTTGCTTGCTTTCTGGCGGAGGGTCGGCGCTTTTGGTGCAACCAGCAGTCGGCATCAGCCTGGCCGATGTGCAGGCCACGAACGAGCTGCTGATCCGGAGCGGCGCGACGATCCACGAGATCAACGCGGTGCGCAAACATCTGTCGCAAGTGAAGGGAGGGCAACTGGTCCGCATGAGTGCGCCGGCCCACGTCGTCTCGCTGATTCTCTCCGACGTGGTCGGCAGCCAGTTGGACGTGATCGCGTCCGGGCCCACAGTGCCCGATCCGACCACTTTCGCCGGCGCGTGCGACGTGTTGAGCCGCTACGACCTGACGGCGCGGGTTCCGGCTTCCGTGCGGGAGCACCTGGAACGCGGACTGGCAGGCGTGATTCCCGAGACGCCGCAGCCGGGTGACGCACAGTTCGAGCGGTCGCAAACGGTCATCGTGGGCAGCAACGAGGTGGCGGCTCGTGCAGCGGTCGAACAGGCACGCGCCGAAGGGTTTCACGCCATGTTGCTCTCGACCTTCGTGGAAGGGGAAGCGCGAGAGGTCGCAAAGGTGTTGGCCGCGCTAACGCTTGAGGTGCGCCACTCCGGTCAGCCTATCCCCGCGCCGGCCTGTCTGATCGCTGGCGGCGAGACGACCGTGACGGTGCGCGGTGAGGGGAAGGGGGGGCGCAATCAGGAACTGGCGCTGGCCGCCGCCATTCAGATCGCCGGCCTGGAGGATGTGACGGTCATCAGCCTGGCCACCGACGGCACCGATGGCCCCACCGACGCCGCTGGTGCGCTGGCCGATGGCACGACGGTGGACCGGGGACGGGCGCTGGGCCTGGACGAGCGGGAACACCTGGCCGACAACAACGCGTATCCCTACTTCGCCGCCTTGGGCGGTCTGCTGATCACCGGCCCGACCCTGACGAACGTCAACGACCTGATGTTCGTCTTCGTTGGTGCGGCTGCACCCTGAAGGCGAGGCCACAAACTGGAACCACAGTTGCGAAGGGGATTGACATCATCAATGTCCGGTGATATAATGAGGGCCGAAACTTGCCGCTAAGGATTGGGGATTGAATAACTTGCGCACTTTGAGACATAAACAGCCCGCCAAATGAGCAAGTTAGGGAACTCCAAGAGAATAGTTCTCGCAAACAGATTCTCGATGCGGCCCACAATACCGTAAAAAGTAATCTGCAAGGGAGTTCCTTGGGCTTTTCCATCTCGGTTGAAGACAGTTAGCGAGTATCATCTCAATAACTTGGGGAACGCCCCCCGGCCCCCAATTCTGGGGGAGC
>CAZDTE010000174.1:0-6101 GCA_964508275.1 uncultured Ardenticatenales bacterium | reverse complement strand
TAGTGGTCAATGTGGTCAAGGATGGTGTCTGGCAGAAAGCCGGTGCCGAGGCAGAGGAAGAAGCCCTCATCATCGGCACCACTGACAGCTGGTCCAGCTTCGAGATTTCCTGGGTGTACAGCTTCCACGACTGGGAGATCTTCCACCAGATCGCCGACGGCCTGCTCAACAATGTACCCGGCACCGCCGGTGAGGTCGTGCCCGCGCTGGCCGAGAGCTACACCGTCAGCGACGACGGCAAGGAGTACACTTTCAAGATCCGCGAAGGTGTGGTCTTCCCGAACGGCGACCCGCTGACGGCTGACGTGGTCGTTTGGTCGCTGAACCGCGTCACCAAGATCCAGGAGATCGAAGGAGACAACGCCAACTTCCTGTTGACGGCCTATGTGGACAGCATCGAGAAGGTGGACGACATGACCGTCAAAGTCACGTTCAGCGACTCGTACGCCTTCGCACCACAGTTGGTTGCCACTAACCCCTGGAAGATCGTCAATCCCAACCAGTGGACCGACACCGAGGCCAACACCAACAACACGGCCGGCGGCATTGGCCGGTACGTGCTCACCAGCTTCACCGAGGGCGAAGAGGCCGTCTACGAGGCCAACCCAACCTACTACGGCGATGCGCCGAAGGTGAAGAAGGTGATCGTGCGCTACTTCGCCGACTCGCCGACGATGGCTCTGGCGTTGCAGAATGGAGAGATCGACATCGCCTGGAAGAGCCTGGCTCCGGCCGACATGGCTGCCCTCGAGGGGGTAGCAGGCGTCACCGTAGAGAAGGCCGGTGGGACCGAGATCCGCTACATCGTCTTCAACTCCACCACCGCGCCATTCGACAACCCCAAAGTCCGCCTGGGTCTGGCCAAGCTCCTGAACCGCGAGGAACTGACTGACCTGGGTTGGCAGGGCATCAAGGTTCCGCTTTACTCGATGGTGCCGCCCGGATTCCTGGGCCACAAGCCAACCTACGAAGGCACAGAGGACGTGGAGGCTGGCAAGGCTCTGCTGGCCGAGGCCGGCTTCACCGCGGACAACCCGTTGGTAATGGACCTGTGGTACAGCCCGACGCATTACGGCGATACCGAAGTGGACGTAGCCACCGTCATCAAGCAGCAGTGGGAGGCGAGCGGTGTGGTGAAAGTCACGCTGCAATTCCTGGAGTGGGCGGCCTACCGCGACGCAGGACGCGCTGGCGATATGCCGGTTAACCTGCTGGGTTGGTATCCCGACTATCTGGATCCCGACAACTACACCAACGTATTCGCACACTCGCCCGCGTCGTGGTCCGGCTCGTTCTACAACAACCCAGACATGGACGCATTGCTAGACGCACAGGCTGGTGAACTCGACAAGGCCACCCGCGTTGAGATCTTGGGAGATGTCCAGGATCTGTGGATGACCGAGAGCCCGTTCGTGCCGATGGCCCAGGGCAACCTGTTTGTCGCCTATCGTGATGGCATCTCCAACGTCATCCTCGACCCGCTGGGTCTGTTCCACTACTTCATGGTCGAGAAGTAGAGACGTGCCGCAGGCGGCGGACACATAGTTCGTCCCTACGGTTTTGAATGAGGGGCTCGAACTCGGGCAACAAAGTTCGAGCCCCTTCTTTGGGCCATGGAGGACGCCTGTTGTGCGTCATTCCCCACAGCCCGGACAAAGCAACAAGGTTCGAGCCTCTTCCTTGGGCCATGAAGGGTGACACGTGAAGCGTGATAATCTGTAGCCCGGTGCGATCCTCACGCTTCACGTTTTACACTTCACAGCAAGCGAGGTAACGATGTCTCCTGGACTAAGACGATACATCGTCGTGCGCGTATTGCTCACCGTCCCGATGGTGTTTGTCCTGATATCGCTGGTGTTCCTGATATTGCGCGTGATCCCCGGCGATCCGGCCCTGGCAATCCTGCGTGAGGGGGCCTCCGAGGAACAACTGGCCAGTTTTCGGGCTGCGCTGGGCATGGACCGACCCCTGTACGTACAATACGCGGATTTCGTCTGGGGCGCCGCGCGAGGCGACTTGGGCCGGTCTATGACGCGCAAGCGACCGGTTACCGACGAGATAAAGACCTTCTTCCCGGCCACAGTCGAGTTGGCGGTCTACAGCATGTTGGTGACGACGATCCTTGGAATACTGGCTGGTGCCTATGCGGCGCAGCACCGGAAGAGTGCTGCGGATTATGGGATTCGCGTGACCAGCATCCTGCTGTATTCGATGCCGATTTTCTGGCTGGGCCTCATGTTCCAGATCGTTTTTGGCGCCCGGCTGGGATGGCTACCGGTGTCGGGCCGGTTGGACCCCGGCATGGCTCCGGCGCACTCGATCACCGGGCTCTATACGATTGACGGCCTGCTCACCCGCAATTGGGCACTCTTCGGTAGCGCCGTAAAGCATCTGGTGATGCCGGCGGTGACGCTGGGTCTGGTCCTGGCCGGCATCTTTACGCGGCTCACCCGCGCCAACATGCTGGATGTCTTGCAGCAGGACTTCATCACCGCCGGGCGGGCGCGTGGCCTGACCGAACGGGTGCTGGTTTACAAACATGGCCTGCGCAACGCCTTCATCCCCATCGTTACGCTCTTGGGGATGCAGTTTGCCCTGCTGCTGGCCGGCGCGATCTTGACGGAGACGACGTTTTCGTGGCCGGGCATGGGCCGCATGATCGTCGACCGCATCTACGACCGCGACTTCGCCACCGTGCAAGGCGGCATCCTCTTCTTCGCCTTACTGGTCGCCGGCATCAGCCTGGTGGTGGACATACTTTATGCGTTCCTCGATCCGAGGATAAGATACTGATGACGACAACCACCACAACCGACCAGGCCACAGCCCACTCGCTCATCCCCGAAGATGTTGGCCTCATCGGGCGGTTTCTGCGCGGGCGTATCTGGTACGGGGCCGAGTGGTACATCACCGTTGCCGGCGGGGGCATCCTGGCCCTGATCGTCATCATCACTCTGTTGGCGCCGGTCATGGCGCCTTTCGACCCCAACGAATTCGTGGGCGCACCGTTCACGCCACCGAGAGGCGGTCCTCAGGCCCTGCTCGCACGGGCCGGCGAGAACCCGGAGCTTAGCCTGGCCGAGCTGGTTGCCGAGGAGATTCCAGTTGGTGTCCTGCGCAACGCGAACGGTGTCAACGTGGCCAAGGCCCTGGGTATGAATAGGAAGCGCTTTCAACTCAAATCCGAGCCGTTCGCGGCCCTGCGGAACGGCGAGGTGGACTTGATCTTGGTGGATCAGGACGGGCTGGAAGAGACACTGGCAGCGAACCCCGACCTGGAGGTGGCGGAGGAACAGATCGGCCACGTGTACTGGCTCGGCACAGACAACTTGGGCCGGGACATCACCAGCCGCCTGATCTGGGGCGCTCGCACCGTGCTGAAAGTCGCTTTTCTCTCCGCGCTGCTCTCGTCCCTGATCGGTGTATCGGTAGGGCTCCTATCCGGCTATGTCGGCGGCCCCCTGGACCGGACGCTCTCGCTGGTGATGGACAGTATCTACTCGTTCCCCGGCCTGCTGCTGGCCATTGCCTTGGCCGCGATGTTGGGGCCGGGCATCATCAACATCGCCGTGGCCATATCGGTCGTCTACATTCCCACGTTTTTCCGCGTGGTCCGTGGGCAAGTGTTGTCGGTCAAGGAAGAACTGTATGTCGAGGCCGGCCGCAGCCTGGGCGCAACGGGTTTGAGCATCCTAACCCAGTACATCTTCCCGAACGTGATCCCTTCCGTCGTCGTGGTCTTCTCCCTCAATGTTGCCGATGCCATCCTGACCGAAGCCGGACTGAGCTTCATCGGCCTGGGCCTGCCCCCAACCATTCCGGATTGGGGCTATGACGTGAGCAAGGGCCAGCAGTTCCTGGTAGCCGGCCGGTGGTGGATGATCACCTTCCCCGGCGTCATGATCACGCTGGTGGCAACGGGGTTCAGCCTGTTGGGCGAAGGCCTGAGCGAAATCCTGAACCCCAGATTGACGGAGAACTAAGACGAATGGCGGATACCGTTCTCCTTCGCGTTCAAGACCTGACGGTCGAATACCACACCCGACTCGGCGTGTTAACGGCCGTCGATAAAATCACGCTCGACATTCAGCGTGGCGAAGTGTTGGGCCTGGTCGGCGAAAGCGGGTGCGGCAAGTCAACGCTGGGGCGCGCGCTCCTGCGCATGATCCAGCCGCCGGGCAGAATTACCAGCGGGCGCCTCGTTTTCGATGGCACCGACCTGATGGGCCTCTCCCCGCGCCAGATGCGCGATCTGCGTGGCCGCCGGATCAGCATGATCTTCCAGGACCCGATGACGTCGCTCAATCCGGTACAACGCATCGTGGACCACGTGGTGGAGACGATCCGCACGCACCGGCGCGACGTGAATCGAGCTGCCGCGGAGGCTCGGGCCGCCGAACTTGCCGACCGGCTGGGCATTCTGGCGAGCCGCCTGACCGACCATCCACACCAGTTTAGCGGCGGTATGCGCCAACGGGTGATGATCGAGTTGGCGCTCGCGCTCAACGCCGACCTGGTGATCGCCGACGAGGCGACCACGTCGCTGGATGTGCTCGTCGAGGCCCAATTCCTCGACCTGATGCGCGAGTTGCGAGAAGAGTTTAGCCTGACGATCCTGATGATCACGCACAACATCGGCGTGGTCGCCGAGTTGGCCGACCGGGTCGCGGTGATGTATGCCGGCCAACTGATCGAGCTGGCCGACGTGTACGATCTGTTCGCCGAGCCGCTGCACCCCTATACCCAAAGCCTGCTCGCCGCCGTGCCCAACATCAAACTGCTCGATGATCAACTCTTCAAGTTGTCTGGCTCACCCCCCAACCTGCTTGCGCCGCCTGCCGGGTGCCGGTTCCATCCCCGGTGCCCCCAGGTGATGGACCGTTGCCTTACAGAGCAGCCGCCATACCGCGAGGTGCGACCGGGGTGCTGTACGGCTTGCTGGTTGTACGAAGATGACTAGAGTGAAACGATGTGACCGATGACTGACAACCTGGTAGAAGGCCGAGATGTGAAGAAATGGTTTCCCGTGCAGCGCGGCCTGGTGGAATCGGTGCTCGATCGCCAGCGAGAGTACGTGCGTGCCGTAGACGGGGTCACCTTCTCGATCTGGCGAGGCGAAGTATTTGGCCTGGCGGGAGAAAGCGGCTCCGGCAAGACCACCGTGGGGCGGCTGGTCTTGCGCCTGCTCGAGCCAACCGCTGGCCAGGTGATCTTCGACGGGACCGACCTGGCCACCCTCGACAGAGAGGGCATGCGCACGATGCGCCGCCGCATGCAGATCATTTTTCAGGACCCGTTTGCGTCGCTCAACCCGCGGATGAGCGTCGGCGAGGCTGTCGGGCATGGGGTCAAAATCCACATGGCTGTGTCTCCGACCGAGCGCCGGCAGATGGTCGAGAACATCATGACTCACGTCGGGTTGACGCCGGCGCGGTTGCTGTTCGACAAGTATCCGCACCAGTTGAGCGGTGGGCAGCGACAACGCGCCGTCATCGCACGAGCGCTGGTCACGAAGCCCGACTTCGTGGTCGCTGACGAGCCGATTGCTATGGCCGACGTCTCCGTGCGCGCGCAGCTTCTCGACTTGATGATCCGGCTAAAAGAGGAGTTCAACCTTACCTACCTTTTCATCACCCATGATCTATCGACGGCGAAATACATCTGCGATCGCATCGCGATCATGTACCTGGGACAGATCGTGGAGGTTGGGCGCTTGGAGCAGGTGTTTCGGTCGCCGCAACACCCGTACACCGAGGCCTTGCTTGCTGCTGTGCCCGTTCCCGATCCCCGGGCTCGCCGAACAATCCCTATCCCCAAGGGCGAAATCCCTAGCCCGCGAAAACCTCCGCCCGGTTGCCGTTTCCATCCCCGCTGTCCCTACGCAGAGGAGATATGCACCACGGACGTGCCGTCACTGGAAGCCGTGGCTGGCGATCACCAAGTTGCCTGTCACCTGAGCGAGATGTTGAAACTGCGGGGAGCCGCTTCCTGAACGGCGCGACGCTCAACTCCAAGGACGAACAGGCGTAACCGTTCAGCACCTCCGGAATCTGCCACGGATTGCACGGATTAAGGCTTTTCCAGAGAAATAACCCTTCCAG
>CAZDTE010000173.1:0-6291 GCA_964508275.1 uncultured Ardenticatenales bacterium | reverse complement strand
GGTGAGCGAGGATGGCGACGCCCAACCCAAAACGCAAAACTTTGACGGCCACCCTCTGCACGCCAGCCAGCGAGTCAGCGGCAAAGGACGTCTCTAGCTGAAGAGCAGCTACGGGCACATCCAGCGTACAGTTTCAGCGGTCCTGGTCGGGGTGGTTGAAGAGGAATGGTGAAGGGAGGGTGGGAGTTGGCTTTGATCTCTCGGATTGGATTGCTTTCAAGCGCTCAACGTCTGCTGCACGAAGGTCATGAACGCGCGAAAGCCCTGGTCTAAAGGTTGGGGCCAATTACACACGCCCCCCTAACCTCAGGTTAGGGGGGCGCGATGTGCTGCTCTCCCCGCTTTTCTAAGAAGATACTCCCAACTGTTCTTGACACTGGAAGGAACGGTGGCCCCAAGTGTGCCAACGCTCATTTGGCAAGATTATGCCATTCGCTGATTGCAAGGGCAATTCTCGCGATCTTCACTACTCCTCCACAAACGGTTTCCCTAGCGCTGCCGGCGGAGGGCTACGTACGATGTTGATCGCCCGGCGACGCATCCGGCGCGGAAGGAACGCCAGCACGCGGTCCAGCACGTTGCTGCTCACCAGCAGGAGGGCGACGATCATCAGGGCGAACGGCGCGGCCTGGAAGATCTGGGTGGGCACGCCGGGGGCCACCCGTTGCATAACGCTGCCCAGTGCCTTCAACCCGCCGAACAGGTAGGCCCCGAAGGCCACGCGCAGCGGATGCCAGCCGCCGAATATGACGATCGCTAGCGCGATCCAGCCGTTGCCCGCCGTGTGATGATGGCTCCAGCCGAGCTTGATGTCCAGCGAGTAGGACGCGCCGGCGATGCCGACCAGCGCGCCGCCCAGGATTGTGTACAAGTAGCGCAGCCGATTCACGTTCGTCCCTCGTGCGAAGGCGGCTTCCGGTCGCTCGCCTACGCTCTGCATGCGCAGTCCTGGCTGCGTCTTGAACGTCCACAGCCAGCTCACGATGATCAGCAGGAAGCTGCCGTAGACGACCAGGTCTTGCGAGAAGAATAGGGGGCCGATGACGGGGATGTCGGCGAGCACCGGGATCGGCATGTGTGGAACTGACGGGCCTGGCTTGCGCACGTAGGGATTGCCGAGAAACGAGCTGAGATCGGCGCAGAGGAGCGTGAGGACGAAGCCGACGGCGACCTGGTCCTGCCGCAGGCTGATGCTGGCGAAGGCGATCAGGGCAGCGACTGCCGCGCCGATCAGGGCGGCGGCGACGAATCCTACGATTAGGCTTCCGGTCACGTAGGCAGCAGCGAAGCCACCCATTGCCGAAAGCAGGATCGACCCGTCGAGGGAGAGGTTGATGACGCCGGCTTTCTCGGTTAGCGTTTCGCCGATTCCGGCGTAGATCAGGGGCGCCGAGACGGCCAACACGGAGGCCAGGGTGCGCAGGAGTTCGTCGCTCACGGGTTCGGTCTCCGTTCCAGCAGGCGGGTACGCAGGCCATAGGCCAGCAGCACGAAGAGCACGATCGAGCCTTGCAGCACGCCGCCCAGCGACGACTCGAGTTGCATGCGCAAGTCGAGTCGGGGGCTGCCGACGCCGACGGCGGCGAAGAAGAAGACAATCGGGGTCACCCAGGCCGTGCGCAAACCGGCCAGCAAGACCACCAGGATCGCCAGGTAGCCATAGCCACCGGAGATGTTTGGGATCAGGCGGTGATAGACGGCGGTCGTCTGGATGGCGCCGGCCAACCCGGCCAGCGCGCCGCACGTGGCGAAGGCGGTTAGCATCTGACGTGTGGTTTCGATGCCGATCAGGTAGGCCGCGCGCATGTTCTTGCCGACCGCCTTCAACTTCAGGCCCCACAGCGTGCCGCGTAGGGCGATGTAGACGGCGAAGATGCCGGCCAGGGCCAGCAGAACGGCGAGCGGGGTCACCCGGAGTTCGCCCAGGCTAGGCAGCCAGACGGCCTGGCGAAACGGGTCGGTGCCGCTCATGGTGGCCCGTGTGGGTGGGCGCCAGGGACCGAAGATCAGGTAGTTGGTGAAGGCAGCGGCCACGAAGTTCAGTCCCAGCCCACCGAAGATCTCGTGGACGTTGCCGTGGGTCTTCAGCACTCCGGCCAGCAAGGCCCACAGCGCACCACCGATCATCCCGGCCACCAGCACCACCGGAATGTAGAGCACTGGCGGCAGTGAAAACGCGCGCACGGCCCATGTCGCCCCCACGGCGCCCATGATGATCTGCCCCTCGATGCCGATGTTCCACAGGCCGGCGGCAAACGTGATGAGCAAGCCGGCCGAGGCCAGCAGCAGCGGAACGCTCGCCGAAACCACGTCGGCCAGCACGGCCGGGCTTTCGAACGCACCGGCCAGGATGTTGCCGTAGGCCTGCATCGGGGGAGCGCCGGCCATGACCAACATGATGGTCGTGAACGCGAGGGCCACGATCACCGAGCCGGCAGTGAGGCCAAGGTCAATCAGTTGCTCGCGCCGTCGCATACCCTTTCCCTCCGATCATGGTGCCCAGTTCTTCGGCGGTGACGGTTGTCGCCTCGATCGGCTCCGACACCTGGCCGCCGGAAAAGACGAGAATGCGGTCGCTCTGTTCCAAGATTTCGTCCAGGTCCGCAGAGGCGAACAGGATGGCGGTGCCCTGACGGCGGCGGTCCAGCAACATGCCCCACACCCAGCGGGCCGATTCCACATCCAGCCCGCGGGTGGGGTGCTCCAGCGCCAGCAGCCGGAGTTCGGGAGGAAGGAGCGCGAGCAATGTGCGCTGCTGGTTGCCGCCGGAGAGCGATTCGACCGGGCTCTCCGGACGCCCTTTGATGCTGTAGTCGGCGATCCGTTGCTCGGCGAGACGGTGGGCCTCCGGCCAACGCACGAAGAACGGCTTGCGGGTCCGCTCGGCGAGGACGCCGTGCTCGGTGATCGTCAACCCCTGCACCAGGCCCTCCTCTAGGCGGCTGGCCGGCAGATAGGCTACGCCGGCCCGCATGAACTGCTGGTAGTTGCGGCCACCCATGTCCCGGTTATCCAGCAGGATGCGGCCCGCCGAGGGGCACAACAGGCCGACGCAAGCGTGCAAGAACAGGCGCTGGCCGCTGCCCTCCAGGCCGGCCAGGCCGATCACCTCTCCGGCACGCACCGCCAGCGAGAGGTCGGGGATGGTGAACCGGGGGCCGCGGAGTACGGCGTCCTCGATGCGTAGCACTGGCTCACCCAGGGGGAGTGCCTCCCTGCGCATCGGCGGCAGATCCTGGCCAAACATTAAACGAACCAACTGGCTGGTGTCGAGCGGCGCGTCCGTCTCGCCGGTTACCCGGCCGTGCCGCAGGACGGTGACACGGTCGCACAGCTCCTCCACCTCTTCGAGCTTGTGGGAGACGAATATGATTGATTTGCCATCTTCTCTGGTCAGGCGACGTAGGGTGGCAAAGAGTTGGACCTTTTGTGGCGTGGAGATGCCAGTGGTCGGCTCGTCGAGAATGAGTGTTTCCACGCCCAGCGAGACCAGCCGCAGGATTTCCAGTTGTTGGCGTTCGCCGATGCTCAAGGCGCTCAGGCGCTCGCCGGGGTCCATCGGGAAGCCGAATCGATTGGCCAAGTCGAGCAGTTCTTCCCGCGCCTGTGCCCTGTGCTGTCGCAGCCGGTTTCCCCGACCGAGGAGGAAGTTATCGAGCACACCCATGGCCTGGAAGTCGAGGGGGTCCTGGTGCAACATGCCGATGCCGTGGGCGATTCCCTCTGCGGGGGAGTGCATAGCGACGCGTGTCCCGTTGACGGAGACCACTCCGCTGTCGGGGGAGAGGAATCCGGAGAGGATCTTCATGAGCGTAGACTTGCCGGCGCCGTTTTCGCCGAGCAGGCCGTGGATCGTGCCCGGCTCCACCGTGAGCGCAATACCATCGTTCGCCCGCACCGTGCCGAAATGCTTATGGATGTTGCGGAGTTCGATTCTCATCAGCCACTTCAGGTTAGATTCCGATTTCGTTCCCTTTACTGCTTCAATTCAGGATCGGGTTACTCTTTTAATTGATCCTGGATGAAGGGAAGCAAGTCTTCCAGATTCGTGATCGTGGATGCGTGCGGTCTTCCTTTGCCCGGCCGATGGGTGTGATGGGGAGCGGTGGGGACATCATGCCAGTGGGGGGCGTTGTCCCAACGTCGCCTTAGCTTCCCGTCTGATCCTATCCAGGTGTACGCATACTTGCGAGTGCCATCAGCGAAGAGGTAATCCCGTACCTCAAGGCGACTGTTGTTTGTGAGGCGAGCGGCAATCTGTAGCATGTGCTAGGATCCCTGTTGCTCGTACTGAATTACACGCCACGATTTGAAGAGGGAGGCAAATGAGTTGAGTAGTTGGAGCACGGCTTACCGGATTACCTTTGTCTCGGTATGCAACAATTGTTGTTCGCTACGATTCGGTAACAACGGCGAGTTGAGCGCTCACGGCTTCCACAGCGTCAGCATACCATTGCCACTGCAAGTAGTCGTCATCGGCATCAAAGTCCTCAACGCCTTGGGTTACGTAATGCTCACGCAACTCTTCCAAAGTGCAGTGCCATTTGATCTCAAACTGCTGGATTGCGGCTTGGTATCGTGCCAGACGGCCAAGCAGAATCATACGGGCTTGCTGGCGAGCCGCAGCCAGTGCATCCGGATAACCGAGAGATGTGAGGACTTCTTCTGTTGTCAGGGCTTTTGTGGATGTCACAATGAGAAACCTCCTTGTCCCCGACGGTCTCCCGATCGCCGGGGGCCCGCACTGTGGCCGCTCTTCTGAACAGCCACAGCACGGGACCGCCAACTCTCATGCAAAAGGGCCCAAAGCCACGTCTACTAGCTGGGGCCCTCCATGCCCTTCAGCAATTGTTGGAAGTACCAGATCTCTTTATCGGTTGCCGTCTGTCCATCGCCGAGATACGGTGTGCCATCCTGGAAGTCGAGTGGGCCCTGGAACAGGTTGATGTCGCCGGAGGCCAGGCCCTTGATGAACTCTTGCAACTGCGCCTTCTGTCCATCATTCAGTGCTGCAGGCCCTTCTATGAACCCGACCGCACTGGTGTCGCGATTGTTGATGTTTGTCCAGTCCGGGTCGGCCCAGGTCCATTCCTGCTTCCAGGTGCCGTCCTGGACGGCTTTCACAACCTGCACGTAGCCCGGACCCCAGTTGAAGTACGGGACACCCAGGCAGATGTCCGGCGCCTCGTCGCAGGCGCCCTCAAAGTCGTACGGTATGGCGAAGACACGCTCGCCCTTCTTGGCCCGTTGACCGGCCACGACAATCGCTTCGGTCGTGTCGATGCCGGAGAGGATCACGTCGGCGCCGCTGTCGAAGATGTTGTTGGCGACCTCGGTCGGGTCGAGCGTCACGCCAGGGATGTTGAACCAGAAGCCGATCCAGGTGACGATGAAGCGCAGCTCGGCCGGATCGCCGTCGCGGTAGTGCTCATAGCAATAGCGGTAACCCAGGTAGGCGGACGAGGCCAGCCGGCGGGTTTCGTCGTTGATCAGGGGGCCTAGGTAGCCGGCGGTCTTTGTCTCGGTGGCCAGCGCGGCCGCACAGCCGGCCACGCCCTTCATCGTGATCATCTTGCCCATGTAGTTACCGACGTTGGGGGGGGCCTCGCCGGTGAGCACATGATCGCCGGAGATGTGCATGAACGTCACGTCTGGGTATTTCTGGGCGACCAGATCGGTATCGGCCATGAAGTCGTCCGAGGTGGTAAAGATCAGCTTGGCCCCTTGCGCGACCATGTCATCCACCACCTGCTCCAATTTGGTCTCCGGCCGGTCGGCGGGATTGAGTTTATCCAAGTAGATCATCTTTGCGCCGGGGATATTCGCCTCGACGTACTGGCCGGCGGTGAAATGGGCCTCGCTCCAACCGTGGTCATTGAACGGCCCAACGAGCACCACGCCAAATGTGAAAGGTTCAGCTTCTTCGGCCTGCGGAGCTGTGGTTGCCGTGGCCGGAGCCTTGGTGGGGGCAGCCCCTCCGCAGCCGGCCAAAGCCAGGGCCACGCTCAACACGCCAACGAGCAATAGAGCCCACACGATCCTGCGGTTGGTCATTTTCTCCTCCTGAATACTAAGGTTAGGAAAGCGAGAAGGGTGTGGAAACGTAGTAAGGGAACTGAAGACAGAAGTGGAGCCACCGTTGCGCTCCATTAGATCGCGTCGTGGGCCGCCGTGGCCGAGTTTCCATCCTCATCCAAATGATAGTGAGAATGATAATCGGACGTTTTCGCGATCGACCACCCCCTCTCTGCGATTAGCGTAAGGGAACTCCAAGAGAATAGTTCTCCCAAA
>CAZDTE010000172.1:0-6299 GCA_964508275.1 uncultured Ardenticatenales bacterium | reverse complement strand
ATGTTCCCCCAGAATTGGGGGCCGGGGGGCGTTCCCCAAGTTATTGAGATGATACCAGGATTATAACTTATGTGGAAAAAAAGGTCAAAAGTGGGCATGACCATAGGGGGCTTGCCAAATTGGTTCTTTTTGTGTAGAATAGTTGTGTACGACATCTTGTGCTTGTGATGAAGCGTACCCCAATCCGTAGGGAGTAGGGAGGCTCGTTCGCGAGCAGCGGTGTAGCCGCTGGGAGAACTGTTTTGTTGGAGTTCCCCTATGCACCAAGATGCGATGACGTTACGATGCTGAGGGCAGGTATTGCACGTGACAGAACCGAAGCCAGACGCCTCCGCCGCAAACCAACACGAACAGGTGGCCTTTGCCCATCCCAGTGAGAGAGAGTTCGCTCGGCTCCTTGACTTCTATCAGATTCCCTGGACGTACGAGCCAGACACATTCCCGCTGGCCTGGGACGATGAGGGGAACATCACCGAAGCGTTTAGTCCGGACTTCTACTTGCTTGAGCAGGACCTCTATGTCGAATTGACAACGTTGCGGCAGAAACTGGTGACCAAGAAGAACCGCAAGCTGCGAAAACTGCGTGCCCTGTATCCGGACATCAACATCAAACTGTTCTATCGCAAAGACTTCGACAACCTGTTGCTGAAATTCGGAATGTATGATCAGGAATCGCAGTTGGTGGGAGAATCGGCGATGGGTACGCACCGGATCGGGCATGGCCTCCTCCGACATTCTCGTGAGGACACCCCCGGCAAACCATGACAGACACCCAGAACGGAGCAGACCCTCTTTCCCTTCAGGATATTGAGCGGGTCGTCTTTTCGGTCGAGGAAATCCAGCAGCGAGTTCGCGCGTTGGGGCAGGAGATCGCGAATGACTACCAAGGACGGGACGTGCTGCTCGTCGGGGTTCTGCGGGGCATGATACTCTTCATCGCCGATCTCATGCGCGCCATCGATCTTCCAGTGGCCGTTGACTTCATCGCCATCTCACGTTTTGGTTCTTCCGCAGATACGCGGGGCGTTGTGCGGTTCGTCAAAGACCTGGACACGCCGATCAGAGGGAAGCACGTCCTTTTCGTGGAGGACATAGTCAACACGGGGCTCACCCTGGGCTTTATTCTGCGCAACTTGCGGACTAGGCAGCCGGCCAGTCTGGAGGTTTGCACGTTGCTCGATCGTACGCCACACCGATTGATCGACACCCCGATTGCCTATCGGGGCTTTGAGATCTCCCGGGAGTTTGTGGTCGGTTATGGGTTGGATTACAAGCAGCGCTACCGGAACCTGCCGTTCGTGGGGATACTGAAACCGGAGGTGTATAAGCCAGGGGGCCGGTAATCGAATCGGTGGTGGGGCAGGTGTGCTAGGCAACAAAAACGAGCCCCAAGTAGCCTTCCCTCGGCCCTCCGGCTCGACTGGCTTTCCACTTCTTGCGGCTATTGATGAGAGCCGTTCGGGTTCTTCCTTACGGATTCCCCCTAGCAGAGCCTTGACCCTGCAGCGGTCTAATCAGCCACACACCCTTCCGCCGACTGTCCAAGCCAGGGTCTCCTGTGTTTAGCATAGGAACCCTTTTCCTGTTCTTGCGGCACTTCCCAGTTGCCGGAAACCGCCCTCCCTGTTTCCAGGTGCTGGTTTTGACCGACAACACGTCGTGCCCCTAAACAGTACCCGCCGTGGTTATCCCAATGTTCTGTGTTGCCACAGGTTTTCGGGCTTCCCTTGGCGTCCCACGTACCTGGAAAGGGAATACATTCCTGCATCCGGCTTTCCTATCCGTGGGCGGTTCCCCACAAGAGCAGACTTTTGGCCAACTTCCGAGCCTTTGGTGGTATAACCACTGTCACCGAGGACGTCTGTGTCTAACTCCTTGGGACTCGCGCAATCATAATAGCACAATTCGCGCGAAATGTCAAGGGGGAAATCTTAAAATTGTGAAAACTGGTGAGGATTTCGTTTGGCCGGCAACGGCCGACAAGCCGACCGCTTCTGTTTAGGCCGGGCGCTTGCCTGTTTTGTTGCTCCGTGGGGTATAGCGCAAGAGTGGGGATCAACGAATGGTGACTGGAGTAGGGGCGAGGCATTCCTGCAGACCCCCCGAGAGGGACAAACCCCTCGGCTCTGCCCCCCTCAACTGTGCAGGACAGCGCCGACAACTCCCCACAGTTTTGCGTTATACCCTGTTCAGTGATATTATCGTAGCGTGTGTGCCACGCACCTCGTGCAGAAGACGGCGTGGCTCGTGTTTGTTGCTATAGCGTGGGGGGATTTCGTGGCGATTTCACTGGTAGCTGAGGTTTTCCTGGCGTTTGCCAAGGTAGGTTTGTTTGGGTTCGGGGGCGGGCCGGCCATGATCCCGCTGATCCAGGCCGAGGTCGTGGACGTTCACCACTGGCTCAGCACCGAAGAGTTCGTGGACGCTTTGGCGATGGGGAACGGGCTGCCCGGGCCGATTGCTACCAAGATGTCCGCGTACGTAGGTTACAAGCTGGCCGGTATTCCTGGCGCAATCGCCGGCCTGCTAGGTACTGTCGGGCCTTCGATGGTGCTGATGCTGGTGCTGGCCGCCCTGTTCTTCGAGTACAAGGACCAGCCGCAGGTGGTTGCCGCGCTAAAGGCGGTGCGTCCCGTTGTCGTGGCTCTGTTGGCCCTGGTCGTGTACGACATCTTCCCGCGCTCCGTCACGTCGTGGGATACGGCATTGCTGGCGCTGCTGGCGTTTGCCGGTGTGGCCTTTCTGCGCATACATCCGGCGCTGGCTATCCTGGCCGCGGCGGTGCTGGGCGTGTTTGTGTACTAGCAGCTTGTCGGAGAAAGAATAATCGGACACAGACAGCCTCCTAGCGAGCCGCGTTGCTCAACGTCTGCGTCGCAGGCTGCGCTCAATGTCCCGGTCCGAGTCCCGCTTGCGGATCGATTCTCGCTTGTCATACAGTCTCTTGCCGCGGGCAAGCGCGATCTCCAGTTTGGCGCGGTTGCGCCTCAGGTAGAGGCGCAAGGGAACGATCGTGAACCCTTTTTCCTGTACGCGACCTAGCAGGCGAGCGATCTCCCAGCGATGGAGTAGCAGTTTGCGATCCCGTTTCGGCTCGTACGTGTCGTGGTCCGAGGCGTGCCGGTAGGGGGCGATGTGCATGCCGACGACCCAGGCTTCGCCATCGCGGATCGCCACGTGGCTGTCGCGCATGTTCGCCTGGCCGGCGCGGACCGACTTTATCTCGGCACCCGTGAGAACCAGGCCGGCCTCATACGTGTCGTGGATGAAGTAGTCGTGGCGCGCCTTGCGGTTGACGGCCAGGGTTCGTTCGCCGGGAGGCACAGCGCTACTTACCCCTCCTCAGGTACTCGATGGCCCGATCCAATTGCGGGTCCTGTCCCGTTCGGACATCCTCGGCTGTGCGAGTCGCCACGATGTCTGGCTCGATCCCGGTCCCGTTGATCTCCCGATCCAGCGGGGTGAACCAGTGGGCCGTGGTGACGCGCAGGGACGACCCGTCGCTCAAGGTGTGTGAAAGCTGCACCGAGCCCTTGCCGAACGTGGTCTCGCCGATCAGCACACCGCGGCCGTGATCCTGGATCGCGCCGGCCAGAATCTCCGACGCGCTGGCCGAGCCCTTGTTCACCAGCACGACCAGCGGGATGTCTGCCGCGATCCCGCTCCTGGATGAACGGTGTCGCCGCTCGTTGCCTTCTTTGTCACGCTCGATGAGGATGACTTCGTGCGGTACGAACTGGCCCGTGATGTTCACAGCCACCTGCAGGAAGCCACCGGGGTTGTTGCGCAAGTCGAGAATCAGGCCCTTGGGCTCCTGCTCCAACAGTTTCTCCAGGGCGTTTTTGAGCTGCTCCGGTGCATTCGCGCTGAAGTCGGTGAGCTTCACGTAGGCGATGTTGTCGCTGCCGGAGTCGTCGCCCTTCATCTCGAATTGGACAACGGCGACGTTGATCCGCTCGCGCACGATGGCCACCTCGAAGGTGGTAGATTCGCCGGGGTGTTGTACCATTAAACGAACCGTAGTTCCGCGCGGGCCGCGAATCAGGCCAACAGCTTCCAGCACGGTCATGTTCTTGATCGGTACGCCGTCGGCGGACAGAACGATGTCGCCAGGGAGGAGGCCGGCGCGCTCGGCCGGGCTCTCCTCAAGCGGCGCGACGATCACCAGTTGGCCCTGCTCGTTGATGCGCACGGTGGCCCCGATGCCCTCGAAGTTCCCTTCCAAATCCTGCTGGAAGATGGAGGCGTGCAGGGAATCGACGTAGGCGGTGTGCGGATCGCCAAGGCTGTTGACGACACCACGAAGAGCCGCCGGTGTCAGTTGGTCAGCCGGCGGAAGCTCGCCGTAGTAGTGGGTTTTCAGGAGGTCCCAGGCTTCCCAGAATACCGGGAGGTTTTCGACTGTACCTGGGGCAAGGCTCGGGGGCATGGTTGTCGCGGTGCGCTGGGTGGCGGCCGTAGCCATGGCGGAGGCGTACCCACTGGCGAAGGCCAGCCCCACGACCAGGAAGGCCAACGCGGCCAGGCCCAGCGATCGCATCAAACAGCCGGCTCCTCGTAGCATGGGCTATTCACCTTCCTCAAAGAACTTAATGGCCCGGTCTAGGTCCGGGTCGGTTTGGGGTTCTTCAGCCGGTTTGACCCAGATGTCCGGCGTCAGGCCCTGCTCATTGAGATCGGTACCGTTGGGGGTCAGCCAGTGCGCCACAGTGACGTGCAAGCTTGCCCCATCACTCAAGTCAAAAGGAATCTGGACCGAGCCCTTGCCGAAGCTTTGGTGTGCGCCGATCAGCTGGGCGCGGCCAATGTCCTGCAGTGCGCCGGCCACGATCTCAGAGGCGCTGGCCGTGCCCTCGTTGATCAGTACGACGAGCGGTGTGCCGGTGGCTTTCCCCCCGCGCTGACTCTTGTACGGCCGGCGCGTGCCTTCCTTCGTCTGCTCGTAGGCGATCACCCCATCGGCGATGAACTGGCTGCCGGTCGCGATCGCCGAATCGACGAGGCCGCCCGGGTTGCTGCGCAGGTCCAGGACGATCTTCTGGGCTCCGGCATCTCGCAGTTTGTCCAGTGCGCGGTCCAATTCCTGCGGGGTGCGCGCGCTGAAGAACGAGATGCGCAGGTAGCCGATGTCGTCCTGCAGGATGCGTTGCTCGACGGTCGGCGTTTCGATCTTCTCACGGGTCAGCGTAAACGTTAGCGGGTCAGGCTCCCCTTCACGGGATACGATCAGGGTGACCGGCGTTCCGACGGGTCCGCGGATCAGCAGGATCGCCTGGTCCTGTCCAAGTCCGGTGACTTCCTGCCCCTCCACCTCCAGGATGATGTCGCCCGCCTGCAGGCCGGCGCGGGAGGCGGGGGTATCGTCAATCGGTGAAACGATCACCACCCGGCCTTGCTCGTCGGTGCTGACGTAGGCGCCAATGCCGCCGAACTCGCCCTGGAACTCGTCCTTCTCGAACTCGTGCTGCACCGGCTCCACGAGGATGGTATTGGGGTCGTCCAGCGTGGCCAGCACGCCACGGATGGCGTTGTAGGCGACCTGTTGGCCGGTAGGCAACGTGCCGTAGAACTCTTTCTCGAGGATGTGCCAGGCTTCCCAGAAAACCTGAAAGTCTGGCGCGGTAGGGTTACCAGAGGCCGTCGTTTGCGCGGCGCTGGCAGCGGGGGAGGTGACTCGCTGGGTGGCGAAACCGGCCAGGAAGGCGGTGGATACGATGGCCAGGGCCAGCAGGGCCATGAAACAGCTTTTGAGAGCGCGGGAAAGGACGGATGTCGCCGCGGTGTTTCGTGTAGTCAATTACCTACAACCTCAAACGCTATACTCATCACAACAAAACAACCAACGCTATACGAAGAAGGAACGAAAGTAGAAGTTCGACTTCTCTTAGAAGTCGAACTTCTACCCTTCTGCCTCATTCATGGTTATGATTATACCGCAATTCGGTGCGTCGGGCAAATGCCTTTCACTGGAACCGCTGAGCCACCGAATCCGCTGATGGCGCCGTTGGCCGGAGCCGATTCAGTGGCTCAACGCCCCTCAGTGGTTCAGTGCTTCGAGCACCGGCCCCAGCAGTGCCTCGTCCGGCACGACGCCGGCCGCCTGGCAGGTGTCGTGGTAAATACTGACCAGGGCTCTCATCAAACCTTCGAATGCTTGGGGCGAGTGCAGGAAGAGGGGAGTCAACAGTTGTACCCCTTCGCCGCACGACTCAACCGCTTCGGCGTGGCGTTCCATGGCTAGCAGCACCGAGCCGTGGGCCCCGAGGCTCATGGCCAGGTCGGGCCGGAAGGCGGCCGGG
>CAZDTE010000171.1:0-6331 GCA_964508275.1 uncultured Ardenticatenales bacterium | reverse complement strand
GCAAGGCCGGATCAAGACGCCCCAGATTATTGAGATGATACGAAAAAAGCAAAAAGAATTCGTGAAAATTCGTGTAATTCGTGGCAAAAAAGAGATTGAAGTAGATGTTTCCAGGGTAGTCCCTGAACGCTTACCATCAAAGTTCTGCGTTCGCCGGCAAGACACCTACGGACGAACGCCTGGCTGCCAGTAAGCAGGCGAGGAGGAGTATCGCGAGGAAAACCCTCTCTCCTGTCCCTTCGCCAGGGGGGGAGGGAGGCAAATCCACTTTCAGGACAACTTGCAGAGAGAAAGGGGTATCTACTCAACAACCTGGGGTACGGGCAGGCATATCGGCGCTGCGGATAGGCTGCCGGCACCGGCCCGCAAAGCCCGATCGCCGGGAGGGCTTCGTAATCCGGTCTCAGTTTCGCCCGCATGGGGGCACCCGTTGTGGGTGGCCGGGCCGCGGGCCGGCACAAAGCTTGCCTCTCTCGATACCTGCCACACGTGCACCAACGGTTTGTCGTCATCGGCGAGGGGCTCGAGGACGTACAGGAGTCCACGCGACCGGTCGAATGCGACCGCGCCCAGATGGTGCTTCTGCCGGCCAGACGCGATGTGATTCAAGTAAGGGTCGATGTTCAGCGCAGCGTAGGGCTGGGGTTGCCAGGCACTCATCTCTCCCTGGGCGACGGCGGCCAGGTCGGCCGGACCGTAGAACAGAATCTGGCCCGCAAAGCCGGTGCTCCACCAACCCCGCTCCGGGCAGGCAGGCGGGTATGGCGGTTCGTCCGGCCAGACGGTGCCGTCCGCACAGCCATACCAGCACTCACCGGTCCCCTTCGTGCCGACGAAGATGACGGCTGCCCGGTCCCCGGCGGTGAGCCAGGCCCCACCGGCCCATTCGTCGGAGTGATGGTAGTCGGTCATCGAGATCGGGTTCGATTCGGTGACGCTCTGGTACCGCAGCAATTGTGTGGCGGAGAGCACGCTGCCGGCCGCGGGGGGATTGCCCTGTTGCCAGGGCGCGACGGCGAAGAGGGCCGGGCCCTCGGCGGCCTGGCCGCCGTCGCGAAAGCGGCCTGTGGCCAGGTACCGGCCTGAGGCATACGCGTCGGCCCACTCCCGCGGGATCGGAAACATGTAGTCGGCGGTCACGTACTTGGGGTACACGCCAATGCGCCACGTGCCGGCCGGTTGCGGGTGCACCAGGTCCAGTGCGCTCCACCCGTGGGAGGGGCCGGTGTCACCGGCATTGCCCGGATCATGACCGGCCCAACTGAAGTACAACTTGCCGCCTGCCTGATCGCCCTGCGCCGGCAGGTAGGCCAGGCCCACACGGGGCATTTCGATGCCTACAAACAGGCTCCCTCGGATGTTGGCGAAGCCTTGCAAGGTGGTGGCAGTGGGCAGATCGGCCAGGTTCTTGCCTGGCGAGACCACGGGTGCCGGAATGCTGACCTCTGAAACCCACTGGTTCCAATCGTGACCGGTGCCGAAAAGGGAGCCGGGGAAGCCGTCGTTCGGGCCGGCAGAGTCGCCGTTCGGGTAGTAAGCCAAGGCGGAACTCCAATTCGCCCATTTCCAACTGTGCTCATCGTCGCCGGGCACGTCGGGCAGGCGAAAGGCACCCCGGTAGATCAGGTCCGACGGCTGGATACGGCCGGTGGATACAGCGGTCGTCGTGGCAGTGGGCGTCGGTGTGGGCCACAACTGTCGCCAGTTGGCAACGATGAGCGGGAGGTAGCTCACGCAACCGGGCGTGGCTGCCGTCGTCATCACGTCTTGGACATCGCCGACCCCGTTGCCGTTCGCGTCGGTCACGCACTCGGCCACCGACGCAGTTGGCGTCGGCGTCTTCGTCGGTGTGGCTGTCGCGGTGGCCGTGGCCGACGGCGTGGGCGTAAGCGTTGGGCTGGCGGTGGCAGTCGGCGTGGACGTAGCCGGGTCGCCGTACTCGTCGGCGCCCACGTCGGGGGCCGGCCCAAGCGGTCGCGCATCGCCGTCGAAGTCATCGCTCACTTCGGGCAGCGTGGCGGCGTGGTCAATCGCTGCGCTTGCCGTGGCCGCCAGGTGCAGGTCGCCAGGAAACGAATTGACGAACCAACTGCTCTGTGCGTTCGTGATGTTGCCCGTGCCGGTCCCCTGCGCGCCGTCCCGGTTCAGCCAGATCGTCATGTTGGTCAGGTTGTAGGCAAATGTCCCGCTGCTGTCTGCGTAACGCGCCTCCATGCCCCAGCTCAAGCCCGGAGCAGGGTTCAGGAGGAGGGCGGTGTTGTTCGCCACCAGCCAGCCGGTGGCGTGGATCATCTCGATCACCACGTCGTGGGGTTGCGAGGCGTAGATGATGTTATTGCGCACCACCCCGCCGGTGTGATCGCCCGCGCCGTGGCTTGGGTTCCCAAACGAGATGCCTTGGTAGCAGTCCACGAGCAGGTTGCGTTCGACCACCGTGTCGGTGGAGCCTGACCAGAAGAGGATGGTCGGCACCGGCGAGTTGCCCGGCGTGCGGATGCGATACCACTCGTTGTCGCGCACGGTCCAGCGATGCGTCTGGTGGGCGCTGATGCCGTTCGTGTATTCGTCCGGCGCGGTCGTGGTGTATTCCAGGCGCGAGCAAGCGAGCAGGCCGTCGTCACTGCCGTTGCTGCCGTCGCCGGGCGGGTTGACCTTGACCAACTGATCGCCGATGTCCTGGATGTGGAGGTTGTAGAGCACCGACCGGTCGCGCCCCTGAATGGAGACGCCGTGGTCGTTGGCGTTGCGGATGGTCAGGTCGGCGATAGTCACGTCGTCTGCATCGACAAGGATGCCAAACTGACCGCCACTCATCCCGCCGAAATCGAGTATTACGTCGTCGCGGTTGCCGGTTACGCCGCGCAGGGCGATGCCGTTGTTGACGATGTACACGTAGCTCTGCATGGAGTACGTGCCGGCCGCGACGAGGATGGTCGTGCCGGCCGGCGCGTTAAAGGCCTGGTTGCGCAGTTCGGCCTCCGTGGAGACGGTGACTGTGGGGCCGCCCGGCGGATCGAGGGACGGGCAGTGGGCGGCGCTACTCGCGGGACTGGCGGACGAGACGGCTTGTGTGCTGCCCGCCACGTCACCGGCGAAAAAGGGGAGCAAGGCATAGGCCACCCCGCCCAGCAAGGTAGCCAGCAGCGCCCACAGCATGGGCTTGTGGATTCTGTCCGCGATCATCGTGCTGTTCTCCCCGAACCTGTTGCCGTGGCCCGGTCAGTTCACCTGCCCCGAATTCGGATCCACCATCAGCGATGACTCGTCCACCGCCTCAAAATCAGAGCCGTGGACCTGGTGCAGCTCATGAAGCACGTCGTTGTCCCAACGCGCGTCCGGCGCGCCGGAGATGAACCAGGACGCGCCGTTATCGGCCAGGATGATGCCGTACTTCTTCATGGCCCGCAAGATTACCTGCACGTCCCCGGAGAAGCCCGACACGTCGAAGCTCGCTTTCAGGCGGAAGCGCTGGCCCATCGGCGGGTACTGCGTCCCGGTCAGGCTGGAGGCGAAGTGCCGCGCCGGCCAGATGTACGCCCTGCGGGTCTGCGGGGCAGTGACGCGGATCGCGTGACGGACCTCGCCGCCGGCCACCTCGTCGTAGCGCACCAGGCCGGACAGAATCGGCAGACCGGCAGCGTCGGCGGAGGTCCACCCGGACGGCCGCAGCGCGTGCGAATTCAGGTTGAAGATGGCACCGGAGCCGGCGGTCCAACTGCCATCCCCCTGCGGCCAGGCGTAGAACAGCTCGTACAGCACGCAGTTATCGCGATCCACGATCAGGACGTGGCGGTCACCGTCGCTACTCGGGCCGCCCTCGATGGGGGCATCTGGCGGGATGGGGTAGGGGCCGGGGTCGCTCTCGTCAGCGTAGGTGAAGCTGACCGACACCTTTGGCTGCGCACCCGGCACGTCAGTGAACGGAATGCCGATCGGGCTGCCGGAGCCCGGCGGCCATTCGCCGGAACCGAAGTCGGCGTGGACGTAGCTGTTTGCGCCGATCGTATTGATGTAGGCGGCGGAGTTTGCATCCACCGGCAGCGTGTCCACCGGCGTGTTCCAGATGTTGTCGGCGGGGAAAAGGTCGCAACCGGCCACCTGGGGCGCGCCGGTTTGTGTGGCCGTAACGGTTGGCGTTGGCGTGTGGGTCACTGTCTGAGTGGCGGTCGGCCACGACTGGTGCCAGTTGGCAACGACGAGCGGCAGGTAGGACAGACAACCGGGGGTGACTACCGTGGCCATAACGTCCCCCACGTCACCGACACCGTTGCCGTTCACGTCGGCCACGCACTCGGCCGGCGTTTTTGTGGGTGTGGCGGTCGGTGTGGGGGTAGGGGTCACGGTTGATGTGGGGGTGAACGTGGCGGTCGGCGTTGCCGTGGGCGTCATTGATGTCCCGCTCACCACGTAGGCGTTCATCTGGTTCTTCTCGTCGTTGCTGGGTGTGCTACCGTCGTAGCCATCCAGCAGGTCGATGTACGGGTAGCCACCTGCGGGCCAGACGGCGGCGGCCGCGTTTTGGTTCGTGCGTGTGGCGTCCCGGAAGGTGCCGCTGCGCGCCGCCGACGAATCCTGCGAGCCCCAGGAGACGACGGGGCGCAAGATGTACTCCGACGAGTACCAGTCCACGGCGAAGGGGTCGGTGCTGGCCAGCAACACGTCTTGGCGCACGGCATTGCCGCCCGTGTTGCCGTCCGTGGCCACCCAGATGGCGTCCACCACGTTCAGGTCCGGAGCGCGAACCAGGGCCAGCTCCCGCCCGATCAACCCGTAGTTGCGATTTGTGCCGCCCGTGTAACCCCAGAAGAAGTCGTGCATCGTATCCCAACTGCCGAAGCGGTGGTTTTCGTCGGCTCCGGTCACAAAGCCGATCAGGTTCTTCCAGGCTATGGTCGCGGCGGCCATGCCGTGCTTCTTGAGTACCGGCATGTTGATGAACGTCAGTTTGCCGGCGTCATAGCTGCTCCCATTCCACACGCCGTAGCGCATGCTCGCGTACGTGCCGTTCGCCGTCCGGAACTTCGGGTATGAGAGTTCGTCGGTGCCGGTGCCGGCCGGGTCCTCCAGCAGGATGTACGCATCGTTCGTGTTGGCGTTGGCGTATTCGCCGGTCGGGTAGCCACCCGCCCCCACGTTCCCACCGCTGATGCGGCTGTAGTTCAGGCTGTCCCAACTGTAGAGAGAAACGGCGTAGCCGAGGGACTGAAACGCGTTCACCACGTCCTGGTACGACTGGTCTTGGTCCTCGGCATTGGCCGGCGTGGTGTTCCACCCGGCGTTCACGTCTTGGGTGTTCTCGGTGATGACGACCTCGCCCGTGAACCCGTCCGGATGTTGCAAGATGCGCCAGATGAGGCCCTTGAGCAGGTCGTTATTCGTGGAGAGACGGCCGCGACCGTTGCCGCTTCCTTGGCCGCCCCACTGATCGTTGATCTTGATGACGACTACGTCGTTCGCGCCGACGATGCCGTTCGGGTGGCCGGCCGTCCGGTAGAAGTAGTTCCCTCGAGACTCCATCTCGTTGACCAGGGCGTCAACGCCGGCGTCGCGCAGGGCATAGCTGGCTGTGTTGCAGGGCGCTGTGGCCGGCAGCGTGCCGCCGTCCAGGCTGCACTCCGGCGCCGGCACGTCGGACACGATGAACACGTCGGACACGGCGGTCCCGCTGGTCCAGCCGGGCATGGTGGCCAAGCTAGCGTAGGCCGGCGTGGGAATGACCTGACTGCCGCCAACAAGTCCGGCAAGCAGAACGACGACGGCGAGCAGGCCCGCGCCGGTCAGGACGGCGCCGCGCTTGAACTGCTGGAGCAGGTGGCGCGTCCCCAGCAGCGAGAAGATGTAGCTGGCGAACCCGGAGCTGCTGATCAGCGCCGCGCGTTGGCAGGGATAGGCCAGCCGCCGGGGGTTGAGACCGCTGCGCACCAGCAGCCAGCCGACCGAACTAGCACCGACGATCCAGAACGTCGAGTTCCATCGGCGAGCAGATGAGTCGTGATTACCGTAGCCTTCCATTTCCTCCTCCCAATTCATAGGCGGTGAAGGTGATGCGTGTTCGTGTCAGGTTTTCAGGTGTCACGCCTTCCGCGTTACGTTTCACGTCCTGTTCATCATTCATCGTTCCGCGTTCATCATTTCAGAGTCGCTCCACGCCCATCTTCCTACGTCCAGTCTATCATACCGGCACGGCGTTGTCAATAGCGCAGATGGGTTGGCTTTGTGTTTCTCTTGCCGGCTCACCCCTTCTATGTTATAATTTCGTATCTACCAAGAAACAAACCTCCATGTTTCTCGCAGAAAGAATGGGCCAAGGCCATGGAGGACTTCTCAATAT
>CAZDTE010000170.1:0-6403 GCA_964508275.1 uncultured Ardenticatenales bacterium | reverse complement strand
ACCTCAGGTTAGGGGGGCTTGACGTCCTACTCACCCCGAAATATCGAGAAGATACGTTATGACGGCAAACCAATCACATGCGGACTAACCAATAGAGAGGAGGAAGCGATGTACGAGACGCTGGGGATCGAGAAACCGACCATTGCCTACACCGTTCTCCATCAGCGAAAGCCGGAAGTGGACGTGGCCGCCTATCGTACGACGCTGTTTGAGTTGTACGAACTGGTCGGGCAGCGCTGGGCGGAACTCTCTGAGCGTTTGACGGCGGAAGGGAGACCGGGCCTGGGGCCGCTCACCTGGACCGAGCATGCCTTCACGCTCGACCGGCCAGGCCTGGAGCCGTTGTTGGCCAGCGGCCGGGACTACCTGGCCTCGTTGAAGATGGACACCGGCCCTGACGTTCCGGAGATCGAGGAGTCGGTGTTTACGTTCCAGGGATCGGCAGGATATGACGTTGTGGAGTACATCGTGCGCAGCCTGCTGGGCATCTATGCGCCACCCCACGGCGTTCACATCCAGCAGCACGGGCCGTTGGCATTTGGGACGTACGATCGCATCCAGGAGGTGCCAGGCGCAGCCGGCGGATGGCAGGCGGTTTTTGCTTTCAACAAGGGCCGGTCGCGCTATGGGGTCTTCCGGAAGGCGCTGCGAAACACGATGTCGGCACTGGCGGACGAAACAGGCTGGGGGGCGATGGTTGCCTGGCAACGAAAGCTGGGCCTGGGCTATGGGCGCGAGTTCGTGCTGCGCGTGGAGCTGGGCGATGACCCGGACCGGCTGGCGGAGGCCGTGCGTCGCGTTGAGGAAGGGGGCACAGAACCGGCCAAGTCGAGCATCACCCGGTTTGGCAAGGCGATGTTGGCGAGTGACGTTGCTGCTTCCGACAATGATGGGAATCTGTCTCACGAATGAAAGGGGAAACCATGACCGATCCGATTGAACAACTCATGCACGAGCACCAGGAAGGGCTGGCGGCGCTCGACCGCCTGCAGGAGGCTGCACAACAGGTGGCAGCAGAGGGACTGTCGCCGGCGACGCGCATTGTGATGGAACAGGCTATTGCCTTCATCAATGGCGAAATCCGTGGACACAACGAGAAGGAAGAGAAGGTGCTCTTCCCAGCCTTGGGCAAATACCTGCCGAGTACGGGCGGGCCTGTGGACGTCATGCTGGCCGAGCACCGCGAACTGTGGACACTCAACGATCGCCTGGTAAACCTTTTGGCAGAGTCGGCTCCAGATCGGGCGGCACTGACCCGGACGGCGTTGGGCATCGTGGCCCTGTTGCGAGGCCACATCCACAAGGAAGACAACGTCCTCTATCCGATGGCCCGCCGGTTCCTGGGAGAGCAGGGCCTGGCGGAGGTTGCCCGGGAGATGGAGGCCCTGCAGGGATAAATGTCGCCCCAGCGGGTGGGGCAGCAAACAGCGGTGGTGCTCATGGCGCTTTCCCGGGAGGCTTCGGGCAGGCAAAGTGCTCTTGCCCCCTGGGCCAGCATTATCAGCCTCGAATTCATTCGCTGAAGGCTGACGCAACAAAATGACGAACACTCTCGCTGCACCCCGCGGTTTGACAATACTCCCAGGAGAGGATATACTTTGGCGAATTGTGACGCATCGCCGCTTGAAAGGAGATGACGCACGATGTTCCGACAGCTTTCTCGTCGCCGGGTCGTTTTGGTCCTGTCCGTGCTGGGGCTCGCTGTCTTGCTGACCGCCTGTTCCGGTGGTAATAGCGCGGGCCAAAGCGGCGACGAACTCAAGCTGGCTCCGGTATCTGAGTTGCCCCAAGAGATCCAGCAGGCCGACCCGAAGGTCGTTGAGGCGTACCGCTTCGCTATCGCCAACCCCGACTATTTGGCTCAGTTTCCGTGTTACTGCGGCTGTGGCGGCATGGGACACCAGAGCAACACCGACTGCTACATCCGCGAGGTCAGACCTGACGGTTCGATTGCCTTCGAAACGCACGCTTTCTTCTGAGGGATTTGCGTAGACATCACGCGTGACGTGATGCGCATGACCCGCGAGGGAAAATCGGCCAAGGAGATTCGCGCTTACATAGACGCGACATACAGCAAGTACGGTGCGCCGACCGATACCGCGCCGGTCGAGTGAAGCAGGGGGGTGGCCTGCGGAGTGCGGGGGATGATGGCCGTGGATGTTTGAGACGACACCGGAACACACGGTCACACCAACGCCTGAATACAAAAGAGTCAGGGGGTGAAGTATGCACCAGCTTTTCCAAACGCTCTCGGTTGTGCCAGAGGGTTGGCGTATTCCGTTCTACGGCGCCGGCCTGGTTGCTCTCCTGTTGGCCGGATTGGCCACGGCGAACCGCTTTGCTCTTTGGGCCCGGGGTAAGGATCAGGCCAATGTGCTGGAGGGAAAGGGAGCGGCCAGTCTGCTCTGGCTTAGCCTGACCCGTCTGTTCAGTTCCGACTGCCTGTTTGCCGTCCGTGTCTTTGTGCGTAGCCGCTTGCGTGGATTCATGCTCCTGTTCATTGTGTGGAGCGTGTTGCTAATGGCCGCTGGCGTTTTGCTCTCCGCGATCCAGGCGGCGTTTGGGTTCACGATCGCCAGTGGGCGCTCAGGACTCTACCTCTCCCTGCTCATGGATGTCGCGGGTGGATTCTTGCTTGCCGGGCTGCTCGTGGCGCTGGCCCGCCGGTACGTATTTCGCCCGGAACGATGGATGTCCATCATGGCCGACGCCGTGGTCATGAACCTCTTCACGGCCGTGGTGCTGATGGGCTTCATCCTCGAAGGTGCACGGCTGGCAGCCTTGCCGTGGGCGGTTGCCAAGTGGACACCGGTTGGCTATGCCACCGGCCATTTGATGGTTAGGATTCCAGGAGTGGACGCCGCTGCCTTGATCGCGGCCTACCCGGTTGCTTACCTCATACATGCCCTGCTCGCCTTCTTGTTGATCGCCTATTTCCCGTTTTCGAAACTGTTTCATTTGTTTGCTGCTCAGGTTACGCTGTTTGCTGCTGTGGAGGAAGGAAGAGGAATCTCGTGGAAAAGGTTAAGCATGTCTCGCTGAGTGAAGGGTTTACGAAACTACAACTCATAAGCCTTGATGCGTGTACCCGCTGTTACGAGTGCTTGAATTGGTGCCCGGTCTACGATGTGACGGAAGACGAGAGTATGACCACGCCGGAGAAGATCCGCGTCTTCGGTGACATGGTACACGCGGAGAGCGGCCTAAAAGCCAAGCTGCTCGGCCCACCGCACATAGACCCCGAAGCGCTGGAGAAGCTGAGCGTCGCTCTCTACACATGTACTACCTGCGGTGTATGCGGTGAGGTTTGTCCCGTGGGCATTCACACCCAGGAGCTGTGGCCGGCCATGCGCGCCAAAATGGTGGAACTGGGCATCGGCCCCATCGGCGGCCAGAAGCAGGCGAAACAGATCGTCGCCGAGAAGCACAATCCGTATGACCGGCCGCACGAGGAGCGCTTCGACTGGGTGCCGGACGACGTGACGGTGGCGGAGCGGGCCGAGGTCGGCTATTACGCCGGTTGCAGTGGGTCCTACACGGCGCAGCCGATGATGATCGGCGCATTGCGCATGATGCAGGCTGCCGGCATCGAGTTCACCCTCTTTCCCGACGAGTGGTGTTGCAGCTTCCCTCTCTTTGTGATCGGGGAGTTGAGCGCGGCAAGGGAGATGGTCAGGCACAATGTGCAGGGCTACATCGAGCGAGGCGTTAAGAAGTTGGTGGTTTCCTGTCCCTGCTGTACCTTCATGACCCAGAAGCACTGGTCCAAGCTGCTGGAAGAGGAGCTACCCTTCGAAATCGTACACATCACCGAGGTGCTCGGCGAGAAGTTCGACGAAGGGGCCGTCCAATTGAGCAAGCCATTGCCACGACGAATCACATTCCACGACGCCTGCTACCTGGCCCGTGGCGTACGCATCCTGGACGAACCGCGAGAGGTGATCGGCCAGTTTGAGGGCGTGGATTTCGTGGAGATGGAACGGAATCGGGAGTTCTCCAAGTGCTGTGGGTCCGGAGGGGGAATCCGCCGGGCTTATCCGGAGCTCTCCATTGATATGAGCATTAACATGATCAAGGATGCCGAGGCCGTGGGGGCCGACACGCTGGTGCTGGACTGTCCCGCCTGCTACGAACGCCTCCACCTGGCCAATGAAACGTACCAAAGCAACATTAGGATCGTTGACCTGATGCAGTTGGCTGCGGAGTTGCTGTGACCGGTTGATGGGGGGTCGACCGACTCCTTGCGCCCTCCGCGCTTTGCCCCCCTTCACCTCAATGGTTATATGATCTTGGCGACCATCAGCGGTGCACGGCTGGTGGTCCGCTCGCGGAACATTGTGTTCGACACACCGATTCGTTTTTCCACCCCGTAACCTTTCCTGCCTGCTTTCGTATGTACCAGCAGAGGGAGCCAAATGTCAGTCGTTGCCACCGACACGGAGATAAGCGAAGAAGAGATCGTTGCCCTTATTCGCGGCGCGCAGCGAAACGACCGGGAGGCGTTCGATCGGATCTATGCCCTGTATGCGGACCGCATCTTTCGCTACCTGTACTACCGGCTGGGTGATCGGCAACAGGCAGAAGACCTGGCCGCCGATGTCTTCGTACGGTTGCTGGAGAAGGTACGCACATTTCGACCGGGACCAAAGGATCAGGTCGCGATCTTCTCGGGGTGGCTCTATCGCATCGCTCACAATTTGCTGGTTGATCACCTTCGTAAGCAGGCCAGAGGAAAGCAAGAACCCCTCGACAGCGTGCCCCTGTCCCACAGCCAAACGCCAGACCTGGCCGTGGAAGCCACCCTGCAATGGGAGCAGTTGCGCAGGGCCCTGCCCCATCTGACCGAGGACCAGCAGCGGGTCATTCTCTTTCGCTTCATCGAGGGCATGCGCACGAAAGAGGTGGCCGACACCATGGACAAGACTGAGGGAGCAATTAAGGCGTTGCAGCACCGGGCCCTGAGCGCTTTGCAGAGGCATTTGCGGGAATGAATGGTGCGAGAGGAGAAGGAATGTCGGTGACGGAGACCATCCTGGACGAGTGCCTGGAGGCTCTGCGCAAGGGGGAGTCGTTGCAGGCCACCCTGGACCGCTATCCGGAACAGGCGGATGATCTGCGTCCTCTGTTGCAGGCGGCGCTGCTCTTGAGGCAGATTCCGCTACCGGTCATGTCTGACCAGGGCCGGCAGCGCGGGCTGGAACGATTGCACCAGGCGGCGGAAGAACGCCGGCTTGCCGCGGAGCCCCCCAGCCTCTGGTCCGCTCTCGCTGCGTCGGTCACCGTGCAGTGGCAGCGATGGCGCGTTTCTTTCCAGTTGCGCCCAGCCATGGCCCTGGCCACAGCGGTGCTCGTCGTTGCTATACTTGGGGGAGGGGCCGGCGTGGTGGTCTCCGCGGAGAGCTTGCCCGGCGACACGCTTTATCCGGTGAAACGTGCTGTGGAGCGGGTTCAGATCGTGCTCAGCGTGGGCGAGAAAGCCCGGGAGAATCGGTTGTGGGACATCCGCCAGGAACGCCTCCGTGAGATCAGACAACTGGAGCAGATGGGGCGGTCGGAGGCAGTAGAGTTTGGGGGGCTGATCGAGGCTCTTGATGAGGCGCAGTGGACCGTTGCCGGGCAAGTCGTGCTCATCGGGCCGGATACAAAGATCATCGGGCAGCCGGCGCTGGGGCGACAGGCCACCGTCTGGGGTCTGCTCGACCCCGGTGGCCATATCACGGCATCCAAAGTAACGGTCGTCGGCTCACAGTATGAACCGACCAGTTTGCGGGGACAGATCGAGCAGATGGAGGACGGTCGTTGGATAGTCGCCGGTCGCGTTGTTTGGGTGGGTGTGGCTACCGCAGTGGAAGGGCAACCGGGCTTGGGCTGGACCATCACGGTTCGAGGCTTCTTGCTCCCGGACGGAGCGGTGTGGGCCGAACAGGTCACAGCGCTGGCAGCACCGCCACAACCTACAGCTACGCCAATGCCCACCGCCACGCCGATCGTTCAGGAAAAGTCGCTCCTTGATTCCTTCTTCGGCGGCGGTGACAACGTTGACGAGCAGCAGACGCCAACCGTGCTTTCCGAGACCGAGGAGCCAGACGTCACGACCACACCACCATCACCGAAGCCCGGGCCACCGGTCACCGGCACACCAGATGGCCAACCCGGCCCGAAGAGTTCGCCTACAGTCAAGGCAGGGATAACGAAGACGGTACAGCCTTCAAGATCGCCAATTGCCAGCGAGACGCCAGGTGCGGAAGAAACCACGGCCACAGCGGTGCCGCCGGCCACGCCGCACAGGACGGCTACGCGACGGGCAACCAGTACGCGCCACGCGACGCGTTCGCCGGAGCCGACGGAGTCGCCGGAACCGACGCATCGTCCAGAGCCGACAGGGTCGCCGGAACCGACGCAT
>CAZDTE010000169.1:0-6466 GCA_964508275.1 uncultured Ardenticatenales bacterium | reverse complement strand
CTACGCGCCAAACATGCCCACCGAGGCGTTGGCCAGGTCGATGAACGGTTGGGGGTAGAGGCCGATGATGAGCACGAAGGCCAGGGTTGCACCCATCGCCAGAGCCAGGGAGCCGGGGAGGGAAATGGCCCTCTCGTCCGTGGGGTCCACGAAGAACATCCAGCGCATAATGTTGATGTAGTAGTAGGCGGCCACGACCGCGTTGAGTACGGCGATGATGGCCAGGGCGTAGAACTGTCCCTTGATGGCCGCACCAAAGACGAGCAGCTTGCCGATGAAGCCGGCGGTGCCGGGGATGCCGGCCAGGGAGAGCAGGAACATCACGATCAGGCCGGAGATCAGCGGCGCTCGTTGGGCCAGGCCGGCGTAGTCCTCAATGTTGACCGAGCCGGTCGCCTCTTCGTAGACGATAACGGCGGCAAAGATGCCAATGTTGGTGAACACGTAACCCAGGACGTAGACCATCAGGCCGCCAAGGCCCAGGGCCACGCCTGCTTTGATGGCCACCAGGCCGATCAGCATGTAGCCGGCGTGGGCGATGCTGGAATAGGCCAGCAGGCGTTTCATGTTCTTTTGCAGGAGGGCCGAAAGGTTGCCCAGCGTCATGGTCAGGATGGCCAGACCGGCGAGCATGGGCGTCCAATTGATCTGGAAAGCGGGCAGAGCGGTCAGCAGCACGCGGGCCAGGATGGCCAGCCCGACCGCCTTTGGGCCGACGGAGAGGAAAGCTGTAACCGGCGTGGGAGCCCCTTCGTAGGCATCAGGCGACCACTGGTGGAAGGGGACGAGGGCGATCTTGAAACCGAAGCCGACGATGATCATTGCCAGGGCCGGCAGGGTCAGTAAGCCGATTCCGGTCGCCGCCGTCTCGTTCCCGCCGAGCACCGCCGCGATCGTCGCCAGGTCGGTGCTGCCGGTGGCCCCGTAGAGCAGCGACATGCCGTAGAGCATCGCCGCCGAGGCCACGGCCCCGTAGAGGAAGTATTTGATGGAAGCCTCGTTGGAGGCCGGGTCGCCACGCATCCAGCCCACCAGCACGTACGAGGTGATACTCAGCATCTCGAAGGAGAGGTAAAGCATGATCAGGTCAGTTGAGCTCACGACCAGCACCATCGCCAGGGTGACGAACAGGAGTAGGCTGTAGAACTCTCCGACATAACGGGCCCGTCGTTCCAGATAGGCGATCGTCAACAGGGTGACCAGGATGCCGACCAGCAGGGCGATCACCTTGAAGAAACTGGACAGGGGGTCAATGACGTACAACGTGCCGAGCACGTTTTGCGAGTCGCCCAGGGTAACGATCACCGCGGCCAAGGCAGCTCCCAGACCGCCAAGGGTCAGCAAGGGCACCGCCTTGCGCGTGCTCTCGCCGCCCAGCATGTCCACGACCAGGATGAGCAGGCCGGCAACGGTAAGGATCAGTTCAGGTATGAAGGCGGCAAAATCCCAGAATGTAAATGGCATGGCTACGGTCCCCATTCGATTTCAGATTTGTTACTGGAGTCTGGCGAAAAGCATTTTGACCGTATGACACGGCATTTTCAGTCACAGCTTGCACGGATTACCACAGATTTTCTCTTTTTCCGTGAAAATCCGCGTAATCCGTGGCAAGAACAAAAAACGCCAGAGTCCAGTTTGTTACTGCTGCTCATCCCATCAGCTGAATGACTTTGACGACGCCACTGTTGATCAGGTTCAGAATGGGCGCCGGGTAGACACCGATGGCCAACGTTAGCACTAGCAGCGGTGCCAGGCTGATCAACTCGTAGCGGTGCAGGTCTGGCAGATCACGCCAACGCTCGTTGAGCGGCCCAAGGAAGATCGTTTGGATGATCTTCCACAGGAAGAAGGCGGCGGTGACCACGATGCCGATGACGCCGAACGCCGCGATGTAGGGCATGATGGCGAAGGCACCGCGGAAGACCAGGAACTCGCCGACGAAGCCGGCCAGGCCCGGCAGGCCGAGCGAGGCCATAGACATAAAGGCCACGATGGCATAATAGACAGGCACCACAGCCCCCAACCCGCCGTAGGCGTCCAACTCGTAGCTATGGGTGCGGTGGTAGAGCATACCGGCCAGGAAGAATAGGGCGCCGGTGATGATGCCGTGGTTGACCATTTGTAGCGTCGCGCCGTTCAGGGCGATCGCGCGATCGACCAGAACTTTCCCTTCCGTGCCGGTGGCATAGGCCGCGGCCGCCACACCCAACATCACGTAGCCCATGTGGTTGACCGAGGAGTAGGCGATCAGCCGCTTCAGGTTTGTTTGGGCCATAGAGACCAGCGCGCCGTAGATGATGCTGATGATGGCCAGGATGGCAATTGGGATAGCAAAGGCGTGGGCTGCTTTCGGGAAGATGGGCAGCAAGATTCGCAAGAACCCAAAGGTGCCCAGCTTCAACAGGATGCCGGCCAGCATGACGCTACCGGCCGTCGGCGCTTCGACGTGGGCGTCGGGCAGCCAGGTGTGGAACGGCCAGGAAGGCACTTTGATCGCCAGAGCGATGAAGATTCCCCAGAAGGCCAGCGACTGCAACGTGAGGTTGCCACCGAACAGTTGCATGCCCGGCAAGTCCACCAGGCTAAACGTGCCGGTGGAGAAGTAGATGCCCAGCATGGCCAGCAGCATGAGCACCGAACCGGCCAGGGTATAGATAAAGAACTTCATCGCTGCGTACTCACGTCGTTCGTGTCCCCAGATGCCGATGATAAAGTACATCGGGACCAGTTCGATCTCCCAGAAGACGTAGAAGAGGAAGAAGTCGAGCGAAACGAAGACGCCCATCAGGCCGGTTTCCAGCAGCAAGAACATCAGGAAGTACTCTTTGACCCGCTCTTTGATCACGTGGGTGGAGTAGTAGAGCGACAGCGTACTGAGCAGGGTGGTCAGGAAAATGAGCGGCAGGTTGATTCCATCCACGCCCAGGCGGTAGAACACGTCAAGGCCCGGTATCCAGAGCTGTTCCTCGGTGACGACCAACCCGGCAGCGGGATCGTAGGTCGCCCAGAGGTAGATGCTCAGGGCCAGCGGGATCAGGCTGACTAGCACAGACCATCGCTTGATCGCCTTCTCGTCCTCTTTGCGCATAAAGAGGATGGGAATCCCGCCGGCAATGAGCGGGAAGAAGGTAATGATCGTCAGGATGTACGGTATGTTCACGATGGAACGCCTCCTTGGTTGAGCGCTAACGCATCAGGTATACGCCGACCATGGCCAGGGCGCTGGCCATGGCCACGACCAGGTAGTTTTGCACGCGGCCTGTCTGTACCCGCCGGACGATGTCGCCTGTCCCGTAGGTGACGCGACCGACGAGATTGACGGTGCCGTCGACGATGTGCGTGTCGAACAGGCGGTTCAGGTCGGACAGAATCGCCGTACCCTTCCCTGCCCAATCCACGATCGGGTCAATGACCCAGCTATCGTCAAACTTGTAGCAGAGGCCGGCGAAGGCAATCGCCCCGCGCACGACGGTGGCACTGTAAAGCTCGTCCACGTAATACTTGTTGCGCAGGATTTTCCACAGCGGGCCCAGCGGCTTGGCCAGCGGATCGGGCGCGCCGGCGGGGTGATCTTTGTACAGTACCCAGCCGGCCCCCAGGCCGAGCAAGGCAAGAGCAGTGGACAAGCCCGCCACTACGAAGTTGAAAGGCACAGCTTCAAATTCCAGATGGGCGGCGGCGTGTACCTCGCCGATGAAGTGGTGGAGCCAGCCGTTGCCGATGATCGGGAAGTTCTCCGGCACGTTGAAGAAGCCGAGGAACAACGTAAACACGGCCAGCACCATCAGGGGCACGATCATGCTGGTGGGCGATTCGTGGGCGTGTTCGGCTGCCTCTGTGCGCGGCTTGCCCCAAAAGACGAGGCCGATCTGCCGGCCCATGTAGAAGGCTGTCAGAACCGCGCCAAGCGTACCCATCAGCCAGACAAAGAAGGGGAAGGAAGCAACCCCTTTGTGCGTGAATTCCAAAAACGCTTCGGCCAGGATTTCGTCCTTGCTCCAGAAGCCGGCCAAAGGAGCGACGCCGGCCAGAGCCAGCGTGCCCACTATGTAGGTCCAGAATGTGTGCGGCATCTTGGAACGCAGCCCGCCCATGTTCATCATGTCGTTGGCGTCGAACGGTTCGTGCTCGTCGTGATGATCGCCGTCGTGAGTTGCGGCGACCAGATGGTGCCCGTGCTCCACGCTGTGGATCACGGAGCCGGAGCCGAGGAAGAGCAGCGCCTTGAAGAAGGCGTGCGTGAGCAGGTGGAAGATGCCGGCGACGAATCCGCCGATCCCCAAGGCCATCATCATGTAGCCGAGCTGGCTGATGGTGGAATAGGCGAGGACGCGTTTGATGTCGTCCTGGGCGATGGCGATGGTCGCGGCCATGAAGGCGGTGAACGCGCCGATGAAGCCGACGGCAACCAGCGCGGCCGAACCTTCCACGGCGGCGAAGAGCGGCAAGGTGCGGGCCACGATGTAGACGCCGGCGGCCACCATCGTCGCCGCGTGGATGAGGGCGGAGACCGGAGTGGGGCCTTCCATCGCGTCCGGCAGCCAGACGTGCAGCGGGAATTGGGCGCTCTTGCCGACCGCGCCGCCGAAAATAAGTAGGGCGATGACGACGGCGACGGGTTGGTCGCCCAGCGGGCCGAGGGCGAAGGTCGCGTGAGCCAGCTTTTCCAACACGTCGTGCCGGAAAATGTCGGCGAAGGTGAGCGTACCGGTCTGGCTGTATAGGAAAGCCATGCCCAAGAACAGGAGCACGTCGCCGACTCGCGTGGTCATGAAGGCTTTCTTCGCCGCGTTCATGGCTGACGGCTTCTCGAACCAGAAGCCGATGAGCAGGTAGGAGCACAGCCCCATGATCTCCCAGGAGATAAAGGCCAGCAGCAAGTTGTCGGCCACGACCAGCCCCAACATGCCGGCGGCGAAGAGCGAGACGTAGGCGAAGAAGCGAGAGTAGCGCGGGTCTCCGTGCATGTAGCCCTGGGAGTAGACAAAGATCATCGTGCAGACGAAGGGTACCATGAACAACATCGCCGCTGTGAAGGGGTCAACCATGACGCCCAGATTGAAGATCTTGTCGCCCGTGGGCATCCAGGGCAAGGTGAGGCTCACCGCTTCGAAATGGGGTGTGGTGACGACACGAAATACGACGACCCAGCTAGTCAACCAGGAGAGGCCGATGGCCCCAATGGCGATGTTCGAACTGAGCCGCTTGTTCGGATTGGTGAACAAGACAATGGCAAAGAACGAGAGCAACGGAAACGCCGGGATAAGCCATAACAACTGAAACATGGGCAACCTCGTCTGGGTTCTGGGTTTCGGGTTTCGAGTTTCTGGTCTTGAGTTTCTGGTTCCGAGTTGTGGGTTCTTGGGTTAGGGAACTCGAAACCAGAAACCTCAAACCAGAATCTCGAATCACCACTTCATCAAGTTGACGTCTTCCACGTTCACGGTGTCGCGGCTGCGGTAGATGGCCAGGACCAGGGCCAGGCCGACGGCCACTTCGGCTGCCGCCACGGTGATAGAAACGATGGTGAACACCTGGCCGGTGAGTTCTTGGGGCGCGACGTAGCGCCAGAAGGCGACCAAGTTGATGTTCACAGCGTTGAGCATCATTTCAATGCCCATCAAGATGCCGATGGCATTGCGGCGGGACAGTGCACCGAACAAACCGGTGCAGAACAAGGCCGCCGCTACAATCAGGTACCAGGTCAATGGGATGTCAGGCATGTGTCTGTTTCCTCATGTACGGCGTGTCAAGTGTCATGAGCTTCGAGTCTCGTGTTGCGTGTTGCGTCGCGCCACGCCCTCTCAACCTCCAGCTCTCTATCCCTGTCCCTGTCCCCACTCTACCGTTCAGTCGCGGGCGATCACTATGGCGCCGACGAGCGCGACCAGCAGCAGCACGGACGTGACTTCAAACGGCAACAGGTAGTGGGTCATGAACCCTCGGCCCAGCAGGGCGGCGTAATCGCTGGTCACTCGTTGCAGGTTGACCGGCCATTCGGTTCGCGCGACCAGTGTGCCAAGCGCCGCAAACAGGGCCAGGTTCAAAGCTGCCGCTAACATCCACTGGTTGTTGAAACGGCCCAGGCCCTCCATGGGTCGCATCACGCGTGGCGTGAGCATAATCGCGAAAAGGATCAAGATGGCGATGCCGCCGGCGTAGATCAGAATCTGGATGGCTGCTAGGAACCCGGCTTCTAGCAGGACAAAGAGGCCGGCTACGCCCGCAAAGGCCGCCACCATCCACAGGGCAGCCACGAAGACCGTGCGGGAGGTGACCATCGCCAGGGCGGATCCCAGGGTGATGACGCTGATCAGTATGAAAGCGACTTGTGTGACAGTCATAGCATCCTCTTCGGATTTTGGATTGGCACGTTACCAGTTTCTGGCTTCGAGTTAGGGAACTCCAAGAGAATAGGTAAGCGTTCAGGGACTACCCTGGAAACACCTGCTTCAATCTCTTTTTT
>CAZDTE010000168.1:0-6522 GCA_964508275.1 uncultured Ardenticatenales bacterium | reverse complement strand
GTACCTTCACGTCGCGCCAGACCAGGAAGTAGAGCAGTTCGCGATATTCCCACACCGCCCGCAGGTGCAGCGATGCCCAGCCGCGCGTCGGTTCGATCACCACCGTTGGCGGCGGGATGGCGGCCTCTACCACCATCGGCGCATCGGATGGGGAAACGGTCGTTGTCATCAATCCGACCTCCCCGACCCCGCTAGCGCCTGCAAGAACGTTTCCACCATCCCCGTGCTCAGACCGGCCACCTCGCCCAGGACGCGCAACGGATTCGGCAACGGCTCCTGCCACAGCCACTCCGCTCGCAGCCAGAAGCCCGGCAACACCCGCGACCGGTATTCCCCCTCCTCGCCGCCGAACGCCAGCCGGTAATACTGGCCCTCCAGTTCATAGATCTCGGCCCACTTCCTCGTTGGGTCGATCAGCCAGTACTCTGGCACGCCGCCCTGCGCGTACTCGTAGAACTTCTCGCCCCGGTCACATCCCGCACTCTCCGGCGAGATGATCTCCACCACCAGGTCTGCCGGCCCGTCCAGGTACGTCTCTCGCAAGCGATCCAGGTGTTCCCGCGCCACAAACAGCGGGTCCGGCTCCCGACCGTGCTCCAGTTTCATCTGGAAGGGAGGCTGAATCACTTCGCCCAGACCACGCATACGCGCGAAGGAACCAACCACCTCGGCTAAGAACATCCCAATTCGTTGATGTTGTCTTGAAGCTGGGCTCATCATGATGATTTCTCCATCTACCCATTCGGCCAAGGTGTCCTCGTCAGCCCAGGTCAGGAACTCCCCGTAGCTCATTCTGGGCAGTTCGTCCGGCGTCAGCAGCACGTCCAGCACCCGGCGACGCAGAGCGTCCTCTTCGGGCTTGGCAGGGGGCAGCGCATCTCGGATCGCTTCCGGCAGAACCGAATGTGGTTTCGTGTTCATAGCCAACAGCCACCTCCCAACCAAACGTTCATCAAATCATTCTACCACGGCCTCAGGGGTTGGTCAAGCCTGGTGGCGACGCAGCGCCCACAGAACGAAACTCGCCGCCCCCAACCCAACGACCATCCACTGCCAGGGGATGGGCCGGCTCTCCGAACGAGCAGTCAACACCGGCACCGGCGTTGCGGCGACCGGGTGGACAGCTCGCGTCCGCGAACGCCCGTCCCACCAACCAAATCCGCCGCGCAGCAGGAAGGCCAGGGCCACGATGAACACCACTCCCGGCACGGCCTGTTCCACCAGCGCGTGACCGGCCGAGTTCAGCGGCCACAGCCCCCCGATCAGCAGGAAGTCAACCGGCTCCGACAGGTACGCCTGCAGGTGCTTACCATATTCAAACAGAAAGGCCAGTCCCGCAAACCCGTACAGGAACGAAAGCGCTACCTGCGACGGACACCGGTAGGCCTGCACGGCAGCGGCAGCCCCCAGGGCCAGCCACAGGATTACCGGCCAGTTGTGTATCGCAATGGTGCTGGCCCACAAAAAGATATTGTGTATCTGAACGCTTGCATTCATCGGTCGAGAACGAAGTCGAAGGCCTGGCGGAAATGCAGTCCGTCCGCCGAATGGCCCCCTTCGCTGCTGAGGTAGAGCACTGGCGTGCCCTGTGCCTCCAACGCATTCCGCAACGCTTCCTGGTGATGCGGCGGGATCACGGTGTCCGATTGGGCGGACAAGATGGCCACAGCGACATCCGGCCCGATCAGGCCGGCGTGGTTGAGGGCCGATCGGGCCTCGTAGGCTTGCGGGATCTCCAATGGCGTTCCGCCCAACGCCTGCGCAATGCTGCCCCGCAACCCACCCTCGTCCCACAACGCTTCCAGGTCGCCGGTGCCCAGCGCCGTGACAATCCCGTGCACCGCGATGTCGTCCGGAGCCAGCAGCGCGTAGGCCACCGCCGCCGTCGCCCCCATCGACAACCCCGCCAGAATCACGGGCCCGCGTCCATACGCCGATTGCGCCTCCCGGATGATCTGCGTCACGTCCGCGACCGCGGCATCGTTGGCCCACGAATCGCCCCGGTATGTGGGCGCCACCGCCAACACACCGCGGCGGTTTAGGTAGACGGCCAGGTTCTCGGCGTAGGCGGAGCCGGTTCGCAACTGAACGTACTCGCTCGGACTGTTACCCAGGCTGTGCAGATAGACCACCAGCGGCGGAGCGGTCACGCTTGCCTTCTGGGGCGGCACTAGGAGATAGGTTTGTTCCGTGCCATCAAAACCACTGCGGAAGGAAACCTCTTCCCGCCCGAGCAGCGCCATCGAGGCCGCGTTCGCGCGTCCGGCCAGATCGGTACTGCCCTCTTTTTGCCATTGTTCTCCCTGCTCGGCAAGTAGCGAAAAGGCGTCAGGCAAAGCTCGCAGCAGTGGCAAGGCTTGCTCGATCTGACTCGTGGCCACGTAGGCTGTGGCCAGCGCCGGCCACACGGTACGATCTCCCGGCCCGGCGTGGTATGCCCGCTCCAGGGCAGTCACCGCGACCACATAATCCCGCCGGGCCAACGCGATCAACCCCAGTCGACGGTTGGCCGTGCGGTTGTTCGGGGCCAGGGTCAGCGCTCTCTGGAAATCGTCTATCGCTTCCGACAGGTCACCCGATGTGCGGACCTCGTCGGCCTGCACGTCCGGCCAGTGGCGCAATTCTTCCTGCGCCTGGGAAACCGTGCCCAGGTCCGCGTACCAGGCCGCAGCGATCGGCGTGCGGTACAGCAGGCCGGCGACCACCAGGAGCGCGAGCGCAATCACTGCGCCAAGCATCCGGGTGCGGGACCGGCCCGCCTGGCTTGGTTCAGTGGCGTCTGATTTCACGCGCTCCGCGTTGGGGAGAACGGCGACCGCGGTCAGGGCAAACGGCACAAAGATCAGCGGCAAAGCCCGGCTGGAGTAGAGCACATCATCCACCAGGCCGTGCAGCAGGAGCGTCCCCAAGGCGATGGTGAGGCCGGACAGGACAGGTGCGGTCCGGTTGGGCCGCCTCCACAAGGCCCAGACCGTGGCCACGATCATCCCTACAAGGCCAATGAAGCCGAGGAGGCCCTGCTCCATCCACACGTCCAGGTACAAGTTGTGGGCGTGGGTCAGCTTGAGTACCGGGATGTCCAGCACGTAGGTCGAATAGCGCATCGGGAAGCTGGCCAGGCCGCCGCCGGTGAACACCGTCTCTTCGAGCAGGTAGCGGCTGTTGTGGTACAGCGTCAGCCGGTCCACCGCTGTGTCTCCGGCCGGGATCGTCCCCAAGAGCCGGTCGACCACTTCGGCCGATCCGGCCGGGCGAATGACCAGTGTGATGCCGGCAGCGATGATGATGGTTACCGCCAGCATGTCACCCAGGCGAACCCACCGCCGCCGTACCCGCCCGACTGTCCACAACACCGTGGCCACTGCCAGGGCCAGCCACGCGCCGCGCGATGCGGTCATCACCAGGCCACCGGCAATGACCAGGCCGCTGGCGAACAACACTCTGGTGAGTACGCTGCTCGATCCTTCGGCTCGCCGCCAGAGGGCGGCCGCGTTCAGCGGCAGGATCGGAGCCAGGATGCCGCCCACGACATTTGGATGAAAGACGTCGCCCCCGACATACGGCGCACGCGAATGAATCCAGGTGCCCAGCGCGTTGATGTTGGCGAATTTCACCGCGCCGGTGGCGAAGTCGTGCTGGGTGACAAAATAAAGGCTGAGGCCGGCTCCCAGTAGGCTGAGGAATAGCACCCAGTACTTGCGGTCAGCAGGGCTGCCCGCCCTTGACGCCCTGGGGCTGTTGATGACGGCGTAGAAGACCAGAATTCCGCCGACGATCAGCCAGAACTTGTTCCAGGCGAGCGCTCGATCGTAGGCGGCCCATACGCCCACGGCCCCACCGACCAGGAACAGGGCCAACGATGCATCCAGTGGGGTGCGGCGGGTCACCCGCTTGTCCCGCGCCAGCCGCGCTGCCCAGGGAATCAGCGCCAGCAGTGTGGCCTGGGGGGCAAAGTCGGGGCGAAGTATGAAGAACAGCAGGGCCACCAGAGCCACCAGCGGTTCTGCGGCCTGCACCCAGTCCAGCATCAGGCGCACATCGTTGCTCAGCAGCCCATTTCGTGCGATCCCTTCACCCTCCAGGCAGGCTCCGCCCTTCCGGCAAGATTCCTCTCGCCAGAGGGGGGGGGTTGAGTTTCGAGTTTTGAGTTTCGGGTTTCGGGTTCTGGATTTCGGGTGTTAGTTCCCCGCTGCCCGTTCCCTACTCCTCAACAATCCACGAGCCGTCCAGCTCACAGGACGTCAGGCGGCCCAGGACGTCGATGAGGACACGGACCCGTTCGCCGGCCGAAACACTCCGCTCAAAGATGGCTTCCATCGACTTCAGCGGCCCTTCCGTGACGCTTACCCGCTGGCCGGGCTCAAACCTCGCTCCCGGTGGCCGGGCCATGATCCGGCGACTCTCGGCCAGTCGCTCCTTGATCAGGTCCACGAGTTCGTCCGGCACGGGAACCGGTGACTCACCATAGGAGACGATCCGCCGGAGGCCCGGTGTCCAGCGCACATTCGCGATCTCACCGCTCACCGGGTCCGCGCGAACGAAGAGATAGCACGGGAAGAAGGGGTGCTCTCTTCGTCGCCCGGCACGCGGGCGAGCGACGGGGATCGAGGGCAGGAATGTCTCCCAACCTTTGCCGTCCAGGACGGCTCGCACCTGGTCTTCTTTGTGGGGTTTGGTGTACAGCGCGAACCACGTCCGCATCCCTACGCGCCTCCCCGTGCCCAGCCCAAATGCCGAAGCCCAACTTCCACGGCGGACCGAATCGTTGTCGGGTCCGTGGCCAGCATCTTCATGTACGTCCAGATCGGGCCTGGGCGCATGGCCCATTCGCGGAAGGCACGTTGCTGCCAGTATTCCAGGCGTTCGGCCGGCAGGCCGGGGTAGTCAAGCACCGTGGAGTCATCCATGTCCACCTCTTCCCAGCGGGTGCCCGGCCGGAACCAGCCGTTCTCCACGACTTCGAAGAAGAACGGCGTGCCAGGGTAGGGTGCCGCAACGTGGAAGAGGGCCAGGTCCAGCGGCAGCTTCTTGGAAAACGCGATCGTGTCCTGGATAGTTTCTTCGGTTTCGCCGGGCAGGCCGATGATGAAATATCCCCAGTTGCGGATGCCGGCGTTCTTCGCCCAGGTGAGCGCCTGCCCCACCTGTTCCTGGCGGTAGCCTTTGTGGATTGACTTCAGAATCGCCTCGTTTGCCGATTCGATGCCCCAGGAGATAAACCAGCAGCCGGCGCGTGCCATCGTCTGGAGCATCTCTTCGTCCACGTAATCCACGCGGCTGTTGCAAGTCCAGCGGATGTTCAGGCCTTCTTTCTGGATCAGGTCGCAGAGGCCCATTACCTGGTCCCGATTGACGGTGAACAGGTCGGCGTACATGTGAATGTTGTGGACGCCCAGATCGTGCAGCCTCCAAAGCTCCTCGACGATGTTTTCCGGTGAGCGCAGCCGAACGGTGTACTGATAGCTGACGTGCTTGATGCAGAACTTGCAGCCGGCGGTGCAACCGCGACTGGTGACGATGAACGTGTACGGCCCTTTGATCAGCGGAATGCGGTACGATTCAAATGGCAGCAGATGGTGCAGCGGAATCGGGAGGTCATCCAGGTTGGTGATGAAAGGCCGGTCAGGGTTGATTGCGATCTCGCCGCGGCGACGCCAGGCCAGACCCTTGACAGCCGATAGCACGCGACCAGCGTCGGCGCCGTTGTCTCGGCGCGGGAACTCCGCTCCGGTGTCATGGAGCAGCTTGACCACCCGTGGGGAGGTGGGCGTGTTGTCATCCAGCACGTCCAGGAGTTCGCGCAGGCTCACCTCCGGCTCCCCGCGCAGCACGAAGTCCAGCGCGGGATAGCGCTCCAACGTTTCGCGGGCCATTGGGGTGACGTGGGTGCCAAAGGCTATCGTCTGGGCCCCAACTTCTTTGGCCAGGAAGACGCCGTACATGTCGTTGGTCAGCGTGGACGCGGTGACCTGCGTCACGTAGTAGCGGGGCTGCATTTCGCGCAAGCGTTCCTCGAATGTCTGCCAGGACATCCGCTCGGCGATGGCGTCGACGATCTCGATCCGGTAATCGGGAACCAGTAGAGCACCCATCTGGGCCAGGGACACTTGCGGCCAGACCATGTTCTCGCGCGACTTTCGCCCCACGCGGTGCTGGCTGCGGATCCAGATCCCGCCGTCAGGTGAGGGCGGGTTCACCAGGAGGATATCCACCGCTTTCTCGCCGCGCGGGCGGTGCAGTTGTTCCATAGCCGGCTCGACATCGGGAAAACGCGGCGGTCGGAGCTTGGGGACACGGCGGGTGCCCAGGTTCAGGTTTGGGATCTTCTTTTCTCGCTTCTCCGTCTTGTGCATGGTGATTCAGTCCTTAAAACGTCGTGTGGTCTCCCACCCGATGCCCTATGTTTGCATTCTCAAAGCTGTGCCCATGCGCGCGGAGCGCGCATGCCACCGCGCCTGTTTACGGCAGGCGTGGTATCATCTCAATAATCTGGGGCGTCTTGATCCGGCCTTGCTTTTTTCT
>CAZDTE010000167.1:0-6563 GCA_964508275.1 uncultured Ardenticatenales bacterium | reverse complement strand
CTCGGTAGCTCAATGGTAGAGCAACCGGCTGTTAACCGGTTGGTTGTAGGTTCAAATCCTACCCGAGGAGCCATGCTCTTGAATCGGCGACCGGTATACACGGTCGCCTTTCTTTTAGGCCAAAAGGAAACGGCGCGATGGCCCAAAAGGGGGGCATCACGAGACGAAAGGAGGTGGGTTGAAGACAGAAAGTCTGACACGCGCCGTGCTTATGTGTATCTTTTAGCGGTATTGGTTTATGACACGAGCGGAGAGCGTGAATCGTGAAGACGTGACACGCGAAACCCGAAACGCGAAACCAAAAACACGAAACCCGGGACTCGAAACAATCCTTCTCGTCCTGCTGGCGTTGTTTGCTATCGCACCGCTGGCCTATCCCGGGCTGTGGCAGTCGCAGGCCGGATTCTTGCCCCTCTACACCGTCCTGCACGTCCGCGGAATTGGGTCGCTCGCCGCCCTGCAACCCTGGGTTACTCCGGTCGGCCCCTTGCTCCCCGGCGCACTTCGTGAAGGGCCTCTGCCCTACGTCACCGCGTCCGGCTTGAGCTGGCTCGGCCTCTCTTCTCTGCACGCCCTGAAGATTGTCGCCGCGCTGGCTTTGCTCACCGCCGCCGGCACGACCTACGCACTGGCCCGCGACATCTTCGATGACCCGCCCAGCGGCCTGGTCGCCGGCCTGCTGTTCCTGTATGCTCCCCCCTTTTTGACGACTCTCTACGCTCGCTGGCGACCGGCCGAGTTGTGGGCATTGGCCCTCTTCCCCGCGCTGCTCTGGACCCAGCGCCGGCCCCGACGGCCAATAAACATCGGCCTGCGCTTCCTGCTCGCGGCGCTGATCGCCCTCTGCCAGCCGGGCCTGTCCGTCTTCCTCGTCGGCGTTGCTGTGATCTACGGCCTGCTGCGCGAGGTGATGCCGGAACGGTTCCGGCTGACCGCCCTCTCGACCATCGCCGGCCTGGGCGTCGGCCTGGGAGCTTGGGGCCTGATGCTCGTCGGCACCATGCCGGCACCAGCGTTGGCCTTCTTCCAACGCTTCCTCAATCCGGCAGATCTGCTCAGTCCGACCTGGCCCGCTGCCCTCAGCGACGAGGGGCCGCCGCTGGCTACGGTGGCCGTGTTGCTGGCCATCTTCGCCGTCGCGCGCCTGAATCGCTTGCCGCGCGGCTCCAACCCCCGGCGCGACGCCGTCTTCTTCCTGGCGACCGGTCTGGTGCTCGCCGTTGCTCCCCTGCAGTCGCTCGCGCCGCTCTGGCGACTGGCCCGCCTCGACCATCTCCTGCTGGCTCCCTGGCAACTGCTCGCACCGGCTTCATTGGCTCTGGCCATCGGTGCCGTCGCCTTGCTCACCGCCGAACCGCGCTGGCAGGAAGGGCTTTGGCAGCTGGCCCTCATCCTGCTGATCCTGCTGCCGGTATTCCCGAACCTGTCGCCGGAGTTCTGGTCCCCGGTGCCACGCGCACTGCCGCCGGCCGTCTTCGGCGAACAGAGCATCGCGCTGGTGGACGCTTCCCTCGACGGCACCCTGGCGGCTGGTCAGGAGATCACCCTGCGCCCTCGTTGGCAGGCGCTCCAGGCGCTATCGCAGGATTACACGCTGTTCGTCCACGTCATCGGCGAGACCGGCCACACCTGGGGGCAACGCGACGCCATGCCGCTGAACGGCCAACGTCCTACGACCTCATGGCAAACCGGCGAGATCATCAGCGACGGCTACACCGTGGCCGTCGATGCTGCTGCCCCATCCAACCTGCGAATCGAAATCGGTTGGTACCTTTTAGAAACCGGCGAGCGTCTGCCGCGCCGCGACGGCAGCACAGCGCTCATCTTGAACCCTGCGGATTTGGAGCGTGACTATGTCACGCGTTAGGGAAACGATGCCCCGCATACGCTGGGGCCTCCTGGTGATCCTGTTCAGCCTGTTCGCGCTCAGCCCGCTGCTGCGGCCGGGGTATTTCTGGAGTGCGCACGATTCCCGCCACAGCGTCTACTTCCTCTTCGAGTTCGACCGCGCCATTCAAGACGGCGTGTGGTGGCCGCGCTGGGCACCGGACTTTGCCTTCGGCTACGGTTACCCGTTCTTCAACATCTACGGACCGCTGTCCACCTACCTGAGCGAGTTCGTCCATCTTCTGGGGATGGACTTTGTGAACGCGGTCAAGACAGTTTTCGGGCTGTCGGTCGTGCTGTCGGGCCTGAGCATGTACGGTTTCGTCCGGCGACTGGTCGGGCCGGCGGCCGGCTTCGTCGCCGCCATCGTCTACGTCTACGCGCCGTACCACCTGTTCGACCTGTTCGTGCGCGCCGCGCTGGCCGAATCGGTCGGCCTGATCTTCCTCCCACTCTGCCTGTGGGGGTTCTACGAGGTGATGGCCCGGCCCGGCCCGCGTGCGATCCTCTTCGCCGGGCTGGCCTACGCCGGCCTGATGCTGACCAGCAACCTGATGGCCCTGCTGTTCACACCGTTGCTCGGCCTGTACGTCGCCCTGCTGGGCGTTGGACGTCTGCATGACCAACGGCGGGGATCGGAGGTTGGGGATCGCGGTTCCGTTCCGGCCCCCCAACCCCCAACCCCCAGCCCCCAACTCCCAGCCCCCCTGCTCTTGGACATCTGGCGTATCTTCGCCCCTCCGGCGCTGGCCCTGCTCCTCGGCCTGGGTCTCAGTGCGGTTTTCTGGCTGCCGGCGATCACCGAGTTTCGCTTTGTCCGGGTGGACCAATGGTACTCCGGGCGCTACGACTTCCGCGACGACTTCGTCTACGCCTACCAGTTGTTCTCTCCGCACTGGGGCTTCGGAATCAGCCAGGCCGGGCCGGGCGACGACGTCAGCTTCCATCTGGGACTCGTGCCGGTCGTGCTGGCTGCCTTCTCGCTGGTGGCGGTCGGGCGATTGCGGTCCGGCGAACTGCGCCGCCAGACGATCTTCTTCCAGGCGCTCACTGTTGTGGCAGTGCTGCTCATGCTGCCGGCATCGGTCCGCCTGTGGGAAACGTTCCGGCTGGTCAGCTTCGCGCAGTTCCCGTGGCGCTTCCAGACGGTGACGGTGGTCACGCTCGCTGCCCTGGCCGGCATCACCGTGGCCAGCCTGGCCGAATCGCGGCGGGACGCGGCCCCCTTTGTGATTGTAGGACTGCTGACTCTGCTGGCCAGCTATCCCTACGTGCAAGCACGTATCGTCCCGCCGGCCGAGGGGCCGGTCTCGCTGGCCGGACTGATGCGCTTCCAGCAAACCGCCGACGAGATGACCGGCTCGACGATTTGGGTCCAGGAGATTCCACGCTGGTCGCCGCTCGCCGATCTCTACGTGGCGGGCGAGCCGGTCGAGTCGCAGGTGGATTACGCCGCCCTGCCGCACGGCGTCCTTGCCGGTCCGCGTGCCTACGCCAGCTACTACGAGATCGTCGAGTATCGCGCCGAGCAGCCGTTCCGATTGACCTTCAACCGCTTTTACTACCCTGGCTGGCACGCCTATCTGCTCGACCTGGAGACGGAGGCGACGGTGCAGGAGTTGCCCATCGTCCCGCGCGGTAAGCTGGGCAAGATGACGGTGGACGTGCCGGCCGGGCGAAACCTGGTGTTGCTCCGGTTCGAAGACACGCCGGTGCGCACGATCGGCAAACTGCTGAGTGCCTTGAGCGTGCTGATCGTGGGGGCATTGTGGCTCGCCGGTCGTCGCCAACCTCCTGCGGGAGGGGACGACGGGCAGGACGCAGGGGCAGAAAACCGGAGGCCAACTCGTGCCTCCTGATTCCCTGCGCCCGATCTCGGATCCCCAATCCCCGACCCCCAACCCCCGTTTTGACCGCCACGCGATTCTGCTGATCGGGCTGTCTCTCTTTTCCTGGGTTGCGCTGATCACGCCGGACTACTTCCTGAAAGCGCACGACGCGCGGCACAGCCTGTTCTTCCTGATGCAGTTCCACAGCGGCGTTGCGGACGGCTACCTGCTGCCGCGCTGGGGACCGGATTTCACGTTCGGCTACGGCTATCCGCTCTTCGTGTTCTACTCGCCGCTTGCGTTCTACGTGGCCGAGGCGTTTCACCTGGTCGGTCTGAGCTTCGCCGGCGCGGTGAAAGCGACCTTCGCGCTCGGCTTTGTGCTGTCTGCCCTGTCGATGTACCGGCTGGGCAGACGGGTTGTCGGCCCGGAGGGCGCACTGCTCGCAGCGGCCCTTTACACCTACGTGCCGTACCGTTTCGTGGACACGTACGTGCGAGCGGCGCTGGCCGAATCGTTCGCCTTTGTGTTCCTTCCGCTCGTACTGCTGACGTTCCATGACCTGCTGACCCGCCCCACTCGTCGCCGGGCAGCCCTGGCCGCGCTCAGCTATGGCGCACTGATTCTCACGCACAACAGCACGGCCCTGATCTTCACGCCGATCGTCGGGCTGTACGGCCTGTTGCTGATTGCCCGCCGCTCATCTGCTCGCGCGCGGGCTACGCTCTTGGGCTGGGCGATCCTGGCCGGCCTGCTCGGCCTAGCGGTCAGCGCGGTCTTTTGGCTGCCGAACCTGGCCGAGCAATCCAACATTCTGGTGAGCCAATGGGTGCGAGACACGTACAACTACCGCCAGCAGTTTGTCTACCCTGGCCAACTCCTCTCTTCGTTCTGGGGGTACGGCTACTCGGTCGCCGGGCCGAACGATGGCATGGGATTCCAGATCGGTCTGGTCCCGCTGGCCCTGGCGATGGTGTTGTTGGCCGGCGGTTCGCGGCTCCGCCGGCGACCGCGCGTGGAAGGGGCCTTCTTCGTGGTCATCGGCCTGGCGCTGGCCGTGGCCATGCTGCCGGCCGCCGATCCGCTCTGGCAGGTGTTCCCATTCGCGCCGCTGATCCAGTTCCCGTGGCGGTTGCTGGCTCCGCTCGCCATGTGTGTGGCTCTGGTTGGTGGCATGGCGGCCGACGCCTTGCTGGGCACCGGGAGCGCCGACCGGCAAATCGTCACCGTCCTGCTGGTGACCACCGTCATCGCCGGCCATGCTTTTGCCTGGCCGCAATACACGCCGCCGAACGAACGCCAAGAGACAACGCGGATCTTCCTGGACTTTGAGCAGCAGCATCTGGACATGGTCGGCATGATGGCCTGGTCGGAGCAACAGCCGACAACTTCCCCCGTGGAGGAGCAGATGGAGCGCGGTGACGTGCCGGTCAAGGTGGTGGCGCTGTCATCCGATGCCCAGGTGCAGCAACAACGCTACGGAGGCACCTCGCTGGAGGCTGATGTCAGTGCGCCGGCGGACACGACGGTGCGCATCCTGTCCTACGCCTACCCGGGCTGGAAAGCATGGGTGGACGGCCAGGAGGCTTCCATTCGCCGCGCCCCGCCGTTCGGCCTGATGGCTGTCGACGTGCCGGCCGGGGAGCATCGCCTCTCTCTCCGCTTCACCGACACGCCGCTGCGCAAGACGGCATGGGCTATCTCGCTGATCGCCCTCATGGTTGCAGGCTGGCTCTTGTCGCGGAGGCCGGTAGGCGGGTCCGCCGGTTGAGAGGAATACGGACCGGTCACGCGGGAACGGGTTGATGGCGCGAGGGTCTGACTTCGGGCGCGGGATGAAGGCTGCGCTGCCGATCGTGCTCGGCTACGTGCCGATCGGGTTGGCCTTCGGGGCGCTGGCCCGGCAGATCGGCTTGTCGCTCTGGCAGATCGGCCTCATGTCGGCGTTGGTCTACGCCGGATCGAGTCAGTTCATCGCCGTCAGCTTGCTCGGCGTCGGCGCAAGCCTGCTGACCATCGTGGTGACCACCTTCCTGGTCAACCTGCGACACCTGCTCATGAGTTCCGCGCTGAGCCCGCATCTGCCGGGGCTGTCCGGCCGCTTCCTGGCCCTCCTCGCCTTCGGCGTGACGGACGAGACGTTTGCCCTGAACATCACCCGCTTGCGCAGTGAGAGCCTGACACGGCACGACATCCTGGGCGTACACCTGACATCCCAATCCTCATGGTTTCTCGGCTCACTGCTGGGCGGCGTTGTGGGCACCCTTATCCCTCCCGGCAGCTTCGGGGTTGATTTCGCGCTGCCGGCGATGTTCATCTGCCTGATCGTGTTGCAGGTACGCCATCGGCTGGACGTCGGGGTTGTGGTGTTGGCCGGTGGCCTGGCATTAGGTTTGACGGTGGCATTCCCAGGCAGCCACTACGTAGCCATCACAGCCGCCGTCGTAGCGGCCACGATTGGGGTAGCGGTCCACGATGAGGGCTGAGTACCTGTTGCTGATCGCCGGCATGATGGTCGTGACCTACGTGCCGCGTGCTGCGCCGCTGTTGATCTTGCCGCACGTGGACTTGCCGAAGTTCGTCCGCCGCTGGCTGGAATTCGTGCCCGCAGCGATCATGAGCGCGTTGGTGGCCCCCGGCATCCTGGCCCCCGGCGGACACCTGACATTCACCTGGCACAACCCCCTGCTCCTGGCAGCGATCCCCACCCTGCTGGTCGCCCTGCGCACGCGGAGCCTTGGCGGCTCCGTCGTCGTGGGCATGTTGGCGTACTGGCTGGCTGTGGGTCCCTGAGGAGTATCTTTTCAAAAAATGGGGGCAAACCATAGGGTGCAACAGAAATCAGCC
>CAZDTE010000166.1:0-6592 GCA_964508275.1 uncultured Ardenticatenales bacterium | reverse complement strand
CTCCCCCAGAATTGGGGGCCGGGGGGCGTTCCCCAAGTTATTGAGATGATACTTTGACAATGTCAAATCGTCACGTTACCCCACCGTATGCCCAGCCGCTTTCACGGGCATTTTCGGCACGCAGCGGCACGCCCAGTGCAAAACTCCGATGGACACCCTGTGCGAGGTTCGCTGCCGGTCGGGCGCGATGTTTGACGAAAAGGGAAAAGTGCATTAGAATAGGGCCAGACGTTGATTTGATAATCAGGTAACCACTCAACCAGTCAGCGATGGTGACCTCAGAGGTGGTCGCAAGCTCCCCAGCCCCCTAGTCCTAGAGGGCGTAGAGCGGTTTCCCTCCCCATGTGGAGGGGTCGGGGCCAGGCGGAGTGGTCACCAAGCGTATGGCCACATAATCAGGATGACATTGTAAGGAGCAGCAGCTTTATCATGAGTGAAATCCAGTTACAGGCAGAACACCGTGCCCTTTTCGGAAAAAAAACCAAGCAGTTGCGGCGCGAGGGCGTGATCCCGATAGCTGTCTATGGGCCGGAAGTTGACCCCGTATCTTTGCAGGTCAGTGAGCGCGAGCTTTGGCAAACGCTCTCCGAGTCGGGTGGAACGCAACTGATCAAGTTGGAAGTACAGCCAGATGGGGCCACCTTCACGACCCTGGCTCGTGAAGTGCAGACGGATCCCATCACGAGGAAGCTACTCCATGTGGATTTTCAGGCCGTAATCATGGATCAGATTACCTCGGCGGCCATCCCCTTGGCCTTTGAAGGGGAGCCGCTGCCGGTGCAAAACGGGGTCGGTGTTCTCGTGCAGAACCTGGACAGTGTGACGGTAGAAGCGCTGCCCATGAATCTACCGGCTAACATAACGGTGGATCTATCCACCCTTTTGGAAGTGGGCCAGAAGCTCACGGTGGCGGATTTGTCTGTCAGCTCCGACGCGAAGGTGCTAACCAACCCGGAAGAATGGGTAGCCCAATTGGTCCCGATGCGTGTGGCGCTGGAAGAAGAGGAAGAAATCGTTGAGGATGCCGAGGCCGAGACTGGCGAAGTGCCTGCTGAAGGAGAGCGGGAAGGACACGACGCCCAGGAGGAATCCTAGACCCACATCACGGAATAACAGAGGTGTCGCGTGTTCAACCTGCTCAATCAGTTCTTGGGGCTCTTTTCGCGTGACATTGCCATTGACCTTGGTACCGCGAATACGCTGGTTATGGTACGAGGGCAAGGGGTTGTCATCAATGAGCCCTCTGTTGTAGCGATAGAGGCGAGGACAAAGCGGGTTCTCGCTATCGGTAGCGAGGCCAAGCAGATGGTGGGGCGCACGCCCGCCAGCATCATTGCCATCCGACCACTGCGGGACGGTGTCATCTCCGACTTTGACGTAACGGAGAAGATGCTGCACTATTTCATCCGCAAAGTCCACGAAAAACTCATACTGCCCATCCCGCGCCCACGAGTCATTGTGGGCATCCCTGGTGGGGTCACGGAGGTGGAGAAGCGCGCGGTCCATGATGCCTGTGTCAGCGCGGGCGCTCGTGAGGCGCACCTTGTGGAACAGCCGATGGCCGCTGCGATTGGCGCCGAGCTGCCGGTGACCGAACCGCAAGGTAGCATGATCATTGACATTGGGGGAGGCACGACGGAAGTCGCCGTCATCTCCTTGGGGGGCATCGTCGTCAGCACCTCTATCCGTGTGGCAGGCGACGAAATGGACGAAGAGATCATCAACTACGCACGCCAAAAGTACAATCTCTTGATTGGAGAACGCATGGCCGAACGGGCAAAGATCGAGATCGGCTCTGCTTATCCACTGGAAGAAGAGAAGACCTTGACCCTGCGTGGGCGCAACCTGATTACCGGACTGCCGGAGGCCGTGACCGTGAGCAGTGTGGAGATTCGGGAAGGACTGTCCGGGCCTGTCGGCGCCATCGTCGAAGCTACACGTTCCACCCTGGATGAAACACCGCCCGAACTGGTGGCCGATCTGATGGAGCATGGCATAGCGCTGGCTGGGGGAGGGGCGTTGCTCCTGGGATTGGCACAGCGATTGAGTGAAGAGACAAAGATGCGAGTCTACGTCGCCAATGATCCGTTGACGGCTGTCGTGGAAGGAGCCGGCCATGTGCTCGAGGAGTTGGACGTGCTGCGCAAGGTGCTCGCCTCTACGCAGCGGGCCGGCATTCCAGGTTGACGCTCCCCGGCACTGTCGGAGACCAGCGACGAGCCTCACTCAATGGCCCAACTTGGGTTGATCTGTGCATCTGGGCATGGCCATCAGATGCCAGAGCGGCTTTCGATGTCCCCGCCGGCAACTTGACAGTTCTTCGGTTGCCGAAATGCAACCCCCGGCCGGGAAGGATTGGCGTCGTTGACGGTGCGTTTACGTAGCAATGCACTGACCCTTTTGGCCCTATCACTGGTCGCTATGACTACGTTGGCCCTACACCGAACTCAGCAACTCGCACCAGTGGAAGGCATGGCCTTGCGCGCCTTGGTGCCGGTGCAAGGTATGTTCAATGGCGCGGGACAGCGCTTGCAACGGGCGATCGACACAGCCAAACACCTGAACTCGTTGCGTGCAGAAAACCAGGAACTCCGGCGGCAAGTCAACGAACTCTTGCTGGGCAACGTCCATCTCATCGAAGTGGAGCAGCAGAATCTCCAGCTTCGGGAACTCCTGGATTTCAAGCAGAAGAACCCCGACTACACCGTTCGCGTGGGGGAGGTGATTGGTCGCCTGTCGCCGGCGACCGTTGTGGGACGCGACCCGAACAATCTGACCCAAGCCCTGATCATCGACCAGGGGGCCGCCGATGGTGTACACAAAGGGATGCCGGTGGTCACGGCCGGCGGGCTGGTAGGACGCGTCGTCGAAGCAGACTTGAACTGGGCGAAAGTGCTGCTGCTGACCGACAGCAGCAGTCACGTTAGCGCCCTGTTGCAGACCAGCCGCGCCACCGGCGTGGTGATCGGCAGGCAGGGCCGCCTGTACCTGCGCTATGTCCCGCAGGGCGACGAACTCACGGAGGGTGACATTGTCGTCACGTCTGGACTCGGCGGCCACTTTCCCAAGGGCCTGGTCATTGGCCAGGTGAGTCTCGTCCGCAAGCGCGACGTGGACATGTTTCAGGAGGCAGAGATTCGGTCCGTTGTGGACTTCTCTCGCCTGGAACTGGTCATCGTTTTGCAGGACTTCACACCGATCGAGTCGTTGCCATGAGATCGTCAGCCAACCTATACATTCCGCTCGTTGTGCTGCCGGGTGTCGTGCTCGTGCAGACTTCTTTCCTGTCCCGGCTACAGATCGGTGGATTCCGGCTCGACCTCGTCTTGTTAGTCGTCGTCTCGTGGAGTCTGACGCGCGGCACGCGCGAGGGGATGTACTGGGGCTTCATCGGCGGCGGGCTTGTGGGTCTGTTCTCGGTGGTCCCCTTGGGTACGCACATGCTGGCAATGACATTGGCGGGCTTCGTTGCTGGCGTGGGGGAACAGAACGTATTCCGGCAAAACCCCTTGCTGTCGTTGGGCATCACCGTTGTGGCCACTGCAACCTACTACTTCACTTCCATGTTGCTGCTCCACCTCCTGGGTTGGAACATCGCCTGGATGCAAACCTCGCTCACAGTGGTTCTGCCGATTACGCTGTTCAACGTGCTGGCCGTTCCCGTCGTCTACCGGCTCATGCAACCCCTGCGCCGCTTGACCGGGCCGCCCGAGCTGAGCTGGTGAGGTGGGGTGAAGTCGAGCGTGAAGACACGTAGCGCAGATTTCCGACTCCTGCTCTTTCAGATCGCCGTTGTGATCAGCTTCGTGGCCCTGGCCATACCGCTGTGGCGTCTGCAAATCGTGCAAGCAAGCCGCTATCGCCTTCAAGCGAATGAGAACCGCTTCCGCGTGGTGGCCACAGATGCGCAGCGTGGGGTGATCTACGACCGCTCCGGCCACGTCCTGGCACGCAACATGCCTCGTTTCAGCGTCAGCCTGATCGCGGCAGGCATAGAACCGGCGGACGAAGAACGTATCTTGGGCCGCTTGGCCGTGCTGTTGAACTGGCGCGATGACGGGATCAAGCTCGCTGCACCCTCTGCCGAACCACCCCCGGAGATTACGCTTGACGATCTTCGCCAGAAACTCGAAGAAGGAAGGGCAGTCCCTTACCAGCCGATCCTCGTGGCCGACGACCTGCCCAGGAATATGGCCATGATCATCATGGAGGAGAACCTGGACCTCCCTGGCGTGCAAGTCAGTGTGCGCTCCCAGCGGCAGTACGTGGAGGGGGAACTACTTTCCCACGGGATCGGCTACGTTGGTAGCATCCCTGCCAAGCAAGCGGACGACTACGTGAACCGTCCCTTCAACGATTACGCTCCGCAGGACAAGGTGGGGCTTATGGGAGTTGAGCGCACCTTCGAACAGGTTCTACGCGGCCGCAAGGGACAGCGACAGTTGGAGATCGATGTCCTCGGCAGGGAGGTGCGAGTGGTTGGGGAGGTGCCTCCTGAACCGGGAGATAACCTGATCCTGACGATTGATCTGGACATACAGCGTGTGGCCGAAGACGCTCTGCGCCAGGAGATGAGCAAGGGCCGCGCCAGGTCGGGCGTCGTGATCGCCATGAACCCGCAGAACGGCCAGATCCTGGCCCTGGTTTCTCTCCCCAACTACGACGACAACCTGTTCATCGGTGGGATCTCGGTGGATGATTACGAACGCCTGACCCAAGATGCCTTTCGTCCTCTCCTGAACCATGCGATCAGCGGGGTCTATCCCCCGGGCTCCACCTTCAAGATCGTGACTGCTGCTGCTGCTCTACAAGAAGAGGTCATCCAGCCGAACACGTACATCAACGACCCAGGCACTATATGGCTGCCCAACAAGTTCTTCCCTGATGATCCGTCGCTTGCCCAACCCTTTTATTGCTGGTACGAGCCGGGGCATGGTCGGCTGAATGTGGTTGGAGCCCTTGCCCAGTCTTGTGACGTGTTTTTCTACGAGGTGGGTGGCGGGTACTATGACTTCGTCGGCCTGGGCGAGGAAAGACTGGGGGAGTATGCGCAGCTCTTCGGCTTTGGCCAGCCCACCGGCATCGAACTGCCCGGCGAATCGTCTGGCTTGGTGCCGACCAGGAAATGGAAGCGGCTCACCTACGGCGAGAGTTGGGTTACTGGCGACACCTACAACATGGCTATCGGCCAGGGCGCTATCCTGGCCACCCCTCTCCAGGTCCTAAACGCTTTGGCGGCCGTGGCAAACGGGGGTACGCTCTATCGGCCGCAGTTGGTTTACCAGGTCCAGAACGCCGATGGAGAAGTCGTGGAGGGGTTCCAGCCCGACATCATCCGTCGACTGCCCGTTGCAGCGGAAAAGCTTGACCTGGTGCGCCAGGGCATGCGGCTGGCTGTGCTCAATGGGACGGCCCGAAATGCGAGCCTCCTCGAAGCAGCGGTCGCCGGGAAAACCGGGACGGCCGAGTTCCCGGGGCGTCGCGACAGCGAAGGAAACCTTCCGACCCACGCCTGGTTCACAGCGTTTGCCCCCTACCAAGACCCACAAATCGCCGTCGTCGCCTTCGTATACAGCGGCGGTGAGGGCTCCGCCGTGGCGGTGCCCATCGCTCGCCAAATCCTGCAAGCGTACTTCCAGGCGCATCCCTTGCCTGAGTCGGGGAACGGCGGTCAAAGTGACCTGGTGACTGGGGGCAGTATCCCCGGCCCGCCGGCGGTGGCCTCGCCGAGGCCGAGTGGACCGCCCGGCGTCTATCGGGGTCGGGTCGTGGCCGTACGCCCATGGGAAAAGGAGATCTCTATCCTGACCGGACGGGTCGTTGATCGCTATGGGCAGGGTGCCCCTGGTGTACAGATCGCGCTGGATGGTGGTGGCCCACCCGTAGCCCAGTTTGCCACAGGCCCCAACGGCGAATTCCATTATGATTACTTGAACCCGCTTTCCTCCCCGCGATGGAACATCCGCTTGCCGGAGGTGAAGGGGGAGCCGGTCCTTGCGGTCCAGGTTGAGTCGTTCAAGCACTACGTCATTGAGTTCCGTGAAGGAGATTAAGCGCCCGTCCGAAAACTGCTCCTGTGCCGGCCCGGGGGACCTCAGAGCGGGTTTTCGACCAGGCTCTAAAGCGAAGGGATGGCGGAGACGGTGAAACCCAAAGAGACTCCGGCTGGCCGAGATCGTACGGCTGGCGATCCGGTTGCCGCACGGTTAACGATCAAAGGATTGCGGGACGGTCTTCTGATCGTGGTGCCCGACGACAGTGACTGGCCGGCATGTCTCGTGGCATTGCAGGCCAAGATCGGCTCGCAGGCGGCCTTCTTCCGAGGGGCGCGCGTGATCCTGGAAGTGGGAAACCGACTACTAACAACAGCGGACATCGGAAACGCCATGCGGCTGCTGAATGAACGGGAGATGACGCTCATGGGGTTGGTCGCGTCATTGCCAGACACTCGCCTTGCCGCCGCGGAGCAGGGCTTGCGGGTCATGCGCGCCCGCCCGGGCACCGAAACCCCACGAGCGCCCGATACCTCTGGCCGCCGAGCCGTGTCTGGAGATCCCGCCCTGCTGGTCGAGCGGACGTTGCGATCCGGGCA
>CAZDTE010000165.1:0-6713 GCA_964508275.1 uncultured Ardenticatenales bacterium | reverse complement strand
CGCCGCCTCTGCTCTGCCACCTTGGCGCGGCGAGCTTCGGCCTGGTAGGCGCTGCCGCCTCATATCACGCTGGGAGCCGACGCGCAGTACTGGCGCACCACGTCGGCGCTGGTGCTGGAGACCCTGGCTGCTCAGAAGATCGTGCCGGTGCTGGTGCCTGCCGATTCGAAAAGGCATACTTTCCATGCTCGCTGGCTCCCCGTGCTGGATGGCCCCAAAGACGCCCCGCGCCTGGCGCACTTGGAAGCGGCCATGCCGCCCCTCTGCCGCTCTGCGGTTAGCCCATCGGAGCCACCCTCTCTCCCCGCGACCTGCTCGACAGCTTCCTGAAGGTGATTACAGACTCTTTGGCCCGGCAGTGGGGGCGGAAGGCCGCTCCCTACCGCCGGGGCGATGATCCCACAGAAGAATGGGTGGCCGCGCTCTTCTGCGACAATCCCACGGTGAACGCTTCGGCGGCCCAACTGAGCGCGTTGGCCCGCAGCCATCGCGCATGGATGCGCAACCTGCACGTGGCGGGAGATGCTGCATTCCGTATTGCCTTCCGGCTGCAGGCCCCGCTGTATGAAGCTGTGGTCGCGAACGCGCTGGAGAAGGTCGCCGAAAGCAAGGGCATTGAGCGACGCGGGCTGGTGCTCTCTATGCTGATGCAGCTCAAACAGATCTGCAACCATCCGGTACAGTATCTGCACCAGGCGGATAGCAGCGACGTTGACGTGGCCGAACTGGTCGGGCGCAGCGGCAAGCTGGCACGCCTGACGGAGATGCTGGAAGAGGTCGTCTCGGTGGGCGACCGGGCGTTGGTTTTTACCCAGTTTGCGGAGATGGGACACCTATTGCGGGCCGCATCGAGAATCTGTTTGGGAGAACTATTCTCTTGGAGTTCCCTAACACTGGATTTGGAGGAGACATCATGACCGCAGCACAGCGCCGGATACTCACATTCGCTCTGTTGTCATTGGCGATTGCCTCGCTCGTGGTTCTTGGCTTCTGGGGATATGGACTCGACGCATCGAATGCCGCGTTGGGCGGGGAGCCGGCCTTCGCGGCCGCTGCCCTTTCCCCTGCCCAGGTAATCTCTGCCACGACCCTCACTGCGCCCAAATGGCTGGAAGCGCCAACTCTGGACGGGCAATGCGCCGACACAGAGTACGCCGAGGCTGGCGCTGTCTCGTTGCTGACGCCGGCCGGCGGCCCCGGCACCGAAGCCAAGCTGTTGCACTCTGGCCTGGACTTCTACGTCTGCTTCGACGCCATCCCCAACGCAGCGGGAGAGAACGCCGTCGTGCGCGTCGACAGTGATCACAGCCGCAGCCGGCTGGTCGCACCCGGCGATTACCGCTTCAGCGTGGACGCGGCCGGCCAAATCAGTGTCACGCAGGGGATGACCACCGGCCTGTGGACGCCGGTCAGCGTGCCAGCCGCCGACTTCGCGGCCGTGGTGACCTCAACAGTCAGAAACGCCTGGAACGCAGAACTGCGCATAAGCCTGGAATGGGTGGGCGGCTACGCCCGTACGGATGGTTTGAGCCTGGCCGTGGAACAGGCAGATGGCACGATCTCTCAGCAGTGGCCCCTCTCCGCCATTCCTGTGGAGCCGGCCACCTGGGGCGACCTGGTGCTGGGTCCCCTCTACACCGACACCGTGACGGCCGAATCCGCCTTCCTCGACGGGCGCGAGGGCTACCTGGTCGTGCCCTACGCCGCCGACCTGAACCCGGCGGAGATCACCATCGAGGCCTGGGTCAAGGTGGTGGATGGCGACTGCGGCACCATCGTCGGCAACGGGCGCGACGTCTCCTACTGGCTCGCTGTCTGCCGGATGATCCAGTTTGGCCACGATGGCGCCGATTCTGTGGAGGCGGGGCAACACCCGCTGGGCGACGGCTGGCACCACGTGGCCGTCACCATGGACGGGGTCAAGAGCGTACGAACTTTCTACCTGGACGGCCAGGTGGACACGCACTTTGGCTGGGAACCTGCACAGGAGGAAGAAGGCGAAGAAGAGCTGGAGAGTCTGGGAGTCTCGGATCGCATGTTGCGCATCGGCTCCGACCGCGATGCGCCGGACGATGTAGACCACCTGCACGGCTACGTCAGCGAGTTGCGCATCTGGAACCGGGCGCGCACGGCCGCAGAGATTCAGGCCGACGCCTTCCGTCGGTTGAGCGGCGCCGAGGATGGACTGGTCGCCCTGTGGCCCTTCACCAACGGCTTGCAGGACATCGCCGGCGGGCACGATGCCGGCCTGGTCGGCAACGCCTCGCTGGCCAAAGAGGGGCGCGACGTGACGAGCTTCCCGCCCACCCCCACACCCGTTCCCTACACCTACCCGACGCCTGCACCTATCCCGGCCTGGGACAGCAGCGTCCCGGCGAGCACAGGGGCAATCACGGTCGACGGTGTCTGTGGGCCGTCAGAGTACTCTAAAGAAAGTCCACTCATCCTGGAGCCCGATCATTCCACGTCTATGCACATAGTCGTCGCCGCCGACGCCCTCTATCTGTGTACTAACATCCTTTGGGGCGGGCCCGGACTAACCAGTACGGTCACCCTGTGGATCAACCGCGATGGCCAGGGCGGAGCTGCGCCGGGGCCGGCCGACCTGCGGCTGCGATTGCTGCCTGATGGCAGTATGACGGCCGGCACGGGCGATGGCGTGGGTTATGGTGGCGCCGCGCCGGCGGGCGTCACCAATGGAACTGTGGGCAATGTGACGCTCGATCTGCAGGAAGACTTCCGCCCGGTCAATTCGCCCTGGTGGTCCGGAGAACTACGCATTCCCCTGGAGGCATTGGCGCCCTACTCCCCTGGCCAGGCACTGCGCTTCGCTCTCTCGTACGAGGGGACGATCGCCGCAGTCGCAGTTCCAGGACAAACGGAAGATGTAGCCGTGGTAGCTCGCTGGCCCGCCAGCTTTGACCCCCAGCAGCCTGACACCTGGGGCGTGGCGAACACCACAGGGCCTGCGCTCTTTCTGCCCCTGGTTGCCCACGAGTATGCCGGCAGACCAGTGCAGGAAACAGGCGCCAATGTCGCGGCCCAGGGCGAGGAGGCAGGAGCTGGTGGCCCGACCCTGGTCACACCGGACCGAGTTGCGAAACCACAGGCTGAACGGGGGGGCACCGGGCCGTCGAATACAGCTAACGGCTGGCCGCGGCCAGCGCCGACAGAAGGCGACTTCAACGCGAAGTGCCCAGGACCGAATTGGCAACATCCGGAATACTTGACTATTCCGTCTGGAAAATGGCCTCTGGTAGACCCGAGCATCCCGGTTGCGCAGGCAGATGGCACGCTCACCGGCATCGAAGTCGCCAGAACGGATAGCCCATTCATCCATTCCAGCCATGATTTGGACATGCATATTTCCTTGCGGACAGAAGACCGCTGGCTGTCGCTGTCTACACAGAACAGCCAGACAATCTCAGGCGGGTCTGACCTGGTCATGGAAACCGAAACAGCACACTTTGACGAACGCACCATCCCTGCGGTGAACGACCATGTGACCGTCAAAGGGCGCTGGATCTTCGATTGCGGCCACGATCCCAAGACCGAAATCCACCCCATTCCCATGTTCGAAACAGATCGCGTGGTGGAGTTGCCGGACGGGATCGGCTCTCCAGGACATCGCGTGAAGGTGCGGGTGGCCCGCGTCTGGATGAACAGTCACCCAGGCGGCTTCGGATACAACCTGAGCAACTTGGGTCCTTTCACTTTCAACTTGGATTACCCACCCCCATCCATTAGTTCCCCCCCACAGCTCTTCAACTGGGGAAACGATCTTCTATTCTTCCGCGTGGTGGCAGGTTCTGCCAGCAAGGTTGCCGTGACGGGATACACCGGCAACGGTGTCCAGGTCACCATCACACCACCTGCCGCTTCTGGGCAGCACTACTTTGAGGTGATGCTGGGTTACCTCGATCCCATGGTTCCTACCGCGGCCAGCGGAAAGTTATTCACTGTCTCTCTGGATAAGATCGACATCAAGGATGATGAAGATGGTTTTCCAAAAGGAGCGGGTGAGTGGTACTTCTTTGTCGCCATCAACAGCACCTGGAAGAAACTCTTCACGAATACTAATGTGGATACCGGCGAATCGTATTCCCTCAATCGAAACATCTACTTGGTTGGAAACGATTGGAACGAGTTGTACTTTCGCGCCATGGGGATCGAAGCCGACGACGAAGTGACCAACATTGTCAACGATTTCAACGGCGATGACATCTTGGATGGTACAGATGCCAAATCGTCGCTGGGCACGCTGTCGAATCTCTGTTGTGGGGTCCAGCACGCGAAAGAAACGGCGCATTGGAAACTCTACTACACAGTGCACCAGGGGTACGATGGGCTCACCGCGTTACCAGAGAACGATTCTTGGTACTGGGCCTTCCATCTGGCGGATGAGCCCAACGACGACTCCTACTTTGGCTATAACCTGGGCACCCTGCCCGTGCCCGACGCAGGGGCGCCGGCCCACGTCACGGAGCACAACTCCTACGTGAACCAACAGGCGTTGGTGAAGAACGGGGTTTATCTCCTAAGTAACGACGTGGACCGGTACCAGTTCGCCCTGGCTGATTTTGCCGACGTTTCCTTCGGCAACCTGCCGCCTGGCGTCCACCTCCACGTGGACCAGACCTATCCGTGGACATACTCCGGCAATCTGCCGCCGGAATTGGAGAATCTGATCGGCTACAAGAGCGCGCGCATCAACGTCCACGCTGACTCGCCGGCGGTGACCGACAAGCAATACACGCTGAAAGTGGCCACGACCTGGCGCACACTGCCGCCCGATTGGGGAGAGGACCAGGACGCCATCAATCCGTTTTCGGGAAAGGGCGGCCGCCTGGTGGACCTGGTCACACCGGACCCGGCCACGGTCGTCGTTAGCGAGACATTGATGCACCGCGCCAGCCGCAGCCTGACAAAAGACTGGGCCTGGCAGCATGTCAAGGGCGATCTGGATTACTACGACGTTTGGATTCCGCCGGTAAAGACGCAACCTCCCATCCACCAGCCCCCCTGCGAGTACGATACGCCCGGTGAATTACGCCTGACGGCCTACAGCATGCGGCTGCAGGTGGTAGCCTCCTGGGGACCGGGCCCCATTGTCATGTTGGCTGATGAAAACGATTTTGTTACCCTGACGGACCTGAACGGAAAGTTCCCCAGCGGACATGCGTACGTCCGGGTGCAGAGCCCCACAGGCCAGCGAGGCTGGTATCGTCTGCAAGCGGAATGGACCGATGCCAAGTTCTACACGCCGGGGATTTGTGGACTCCTCAGAACCAAGGACAAAATGGCAGGCTGGGCTGCAATCAACTGGAAGTCGGTCTACTTCCCGCAACTTGACATTCCCGATCCTTCGCCGGTGGCCAGCCAATTGTCGCTGTACAGCCTGGGCGGGTATCAGCCCGTAGGCATGGAACAGGCCGGCGCTCTGGACACCATCGTCTCCAGCGCTGCCGATCTGCCGGTTATCGCTCGTCTCTATGACATGGATGGCGTCTTGCTGGGCGAGGGTGTGGCGCTGGGTAGCGAGAGCGTCGGCGAGACTGTGGCGGACGGACAGGTTCCCCAGAGCCGCTTGACGGTCAACAGCCTGTCGGCCAACGAGTACTACCTCTTGCAGGTCGTGCCGGCCTTCGATGTGGGTCCCGCCGGCGCGCAGGATGTCCCCGTGGGCTTCACTCAGCAGGCGGCCGCCGAATAGTGTTCGGTGAACAAGGGGAAACCGCTCTGCTCCCCCCAGGATTGGGGGGCTGGGGGGGCTCCCGACCGCTGCTGAGGCCACTCTCGCTGCTTGGCTGAGCAGTAACGGCGAATCTTTGTGTTGCCCACGAGAATCTTTGGTTCTGACTCACGGATACAAGGATACGTGGGGTCTTCCCTGTGGGGTTGGGGTTCACTACAACCTCTGGCGAAACTGACCTTCGTCAGTTCGATTTCGAGTCAGCGCAGGCTGGTTCCTACCATTTGCTTCACGGCTCGGCGCTTTGAGCATTTAGCCCATTAGCCGTCCGCTATCTTACCCTTTCTCTCCCCTATCGCTGTGCTTTGCGATAGGGGAGGTTTTTTTATGTAGAGGCCCCGACTTGGTCTGGGACACCGGTCCCATTCCAATGGGACATTGTCCCGGTACCAGAAATGCGATCAGATTTGGGACACCACTCCCATGACACTGGGACGCTTCCTGGTGTATAGTGTGAGTGTCGGAGGTCGCCGAACGAGCACTCCCACACAGCACATGGTGAGAGGGTGTCAACCTCCCTATAGAATTACCCCATAGGATTTGCGTTGTGCGCGAGAATGTTGGCTCTGGCAGGATCGCGAAGACGACGGACCATGGACGATAGACGACAACGGTGCGTGGCGAGGCGTCTGTGGTCCATCGTCTGTCGTCTTGCAAGGCTGTTTGGTTGCGGCCTGGCCACGGTGTGCTTCATTACTGAGGACGAACAGGAAGGTGTCGGCCGCAGAAGGGATGTGGTACCTATCGTGCCAATGGGGGGTCTACTTCTCTAGCATAAATGACGGAAATCAGTGATCAACACGCAAGGAGGAAACCGTTATGAACAAATGGTTACGACGCATACTCAAAGGGCTCGGGGTTCTGCTGGGCGTACTGGTGGTGCTGGCCATCATCCTGATAGTCTATGTGCAACTCGCCTGGGACCGCCCGGTGAGCCGGCCAGCCCCCCAGATGACCGCGC
>CAZDTE010000164.1:0-6784 GCA_964508275.1 uncultured Ardenticatenales bacterium | reverse complement strand
GCGAATGGGCGAATGGGCGAATGGGCGAATGGGCGAATGACCCTCCGCCACCTAACCTCCACTTGTCAGACGGTACTTTTCGGGCAAAAGTTCCTGCTGGGTTAGCAAGAAATCGCGCAAACGTGCGCGTCCTCGACTCAGGCGGGACTTTACCGTCCCCGGCGCAACGGCCATGGCCTCGGCGGCCTCCTGATAGCTGAAACCCTGGATATCCACGAGGACCACCGTAATGCGCTGGTCTGGGGGCAGCGTCTGCAGGCCCTGATGGATGGCCTGGCGCAAGTCGCTGCGCACGACCTGCTGCAACGGGCCGTTGCTCGATCTCTGTCGGAGCTGCGACGACGCACCGTCTGGCGACACCAGCAACGCGTCGAGGGAAGCTGTGGGCCGGCGCTTCTTCGCCCGCAGTTGGTCGTAGCACGCGTTCTTGACGATGCGCAGCAACCAGGCCCGAAACGAGCCGCCCCGGAATCGCCCAAGGGCTCGATATGCCGAAAGGAACGCGTCCTGCGTAGCGTCGGCAGCCGCGTCCCCATCAAAGAGCACCCGGCAGGCAGTGTTGTAGAGCAGCGACTGGTACGCCTCAACCAGCAGGTTGAAGGCGGTCAGGTCCCCCTTCTGTGCCGCAGAAATCAAAGATTGCTCATCCATTGGAAGGATTTGACGAATCGTAATTCTTCGTTTATACTTACGAACGGCTGGGGTTCTGGCGCAAATGTTCGAGTGAGCCGAAGTGGCGGAATTGGCAGACGCGCGCGACTCAAAATCGCGTGAGGGTTCCCTCTTGTGGGTTCGACTCCCACCTTCGGCACTTCGTCGGTCGCAATTATAGCAGGTTTTTGCAAAGGGCGAAAGTATCGGTCTCACGAGGACATTTACAGTCTATGGTTCAGACCCTGAGCAAGGCCACGTTTGTTTTCTGCCTGGGAACGCTTGTGGGCCTGGCGCTTGGCATGGTCATTGGGTGGAAGATTTGGCCGGTTCGCTACGTGAGCATTACGCCGGTTGACCTGACCCAGGCGGCAAAGGGGGACTATGTCGTAATGATCAGTGCCTCCTACGCGCAAACAGGCGACCTGGCTACGGCGAAAGCACAACTGAACACTCTCGGCTACGGTCTGGCCGATGTAGAGGCCCTGGCTGGATCAGGGGCCGACCGGGGACTTTCTCTCCATCACATACGGTTGCTGGCCCAATTTGCCGAGGCCCTTGCCGGAGAGGCGGAAGGCGACCTGAATTCGCCCACATCTGCCCTTCTACCGACGGCTCCAACTTCGCGTCGCGGCGGTGGGCACCCACTGCTCGGTGGGCCCCCACCGAGCGCCCTCCTCCACGTCCACATAATTCCTCCGTGTTGCCACGCAGGGATTCTGGCGGCGGGATGACGGCCCGGGGAGGCGCGAACGGGGGGCACAAAGGGGGCTGGCGGTTGGCAGGGATCGCCGTGGTTGGGCTGACGATGGGATTGACTGCCGGACTGGTGTTGGCCTGGCAATGGCTGCCGCTCAGCTTCATCGAGGCTACGCCGGCGGATCTGGGGGTACAATATCGGGAAGCATACATACGCCTGATCGCCGCCACGTATGCCAATGACCAGGATTGGGAAGCGGCCCAGACTCGCCTGAAGCGACTGCGGGCCGGCAACATCGGACAGTGGGTGACAGACCTGGCGATCAGGGAATCCAAGGTGAACCCGCCAGTGGCCCGTGATCTGGCACAGCTCGCTCGCGCCTTGGGTATGCCGGACGAGACATTAACAGAGTTGCGGCCTTCGCCGACAACAGTCAGCGCACCGACTGTGGCCGTGACGCCCACACCGGTGACTACCTTCATGGTGGTCTCTAGGAGGCTCCTTTCTTGTCGGAACGTGGCTGGTCCTGCCCAGGCCCGCGTGTTCGTGCGTGACCGGGCCGGCCAGGGCCTGCCAGGTGTACGTTTGGTCATTTCAGGGGGTGGGAACCGGGAGTACCTTTTCACCGGATTGAAGGGAGAGGACCCCGGATATGCGGATTTTGACGTGAGTGCGGGTACGTTCAACCTGGCGGTTGACCTGCCCGGCAGCGAGGTGGTCACAGGGTTGGACACTGGCGACTTGGACTTGCACTGCCCGTCGTCCAGAAGCAGGCAAAACCCGCCACACGGGTGGGAAGTTGTTTTCCAGCAAGTTCCCGTTCCAACTCGCTGAACGCGCTCGAAACAGGAGGTGAATTGGACATTGAAAAAACGATTCTTAGAGAATACGCCCCTCTTTGCGACGCTGGAAGACGACGAGCGCCGCGCTGTAACGGAGCGTATGAACCTCGAACAGTTCGACCGCGGGACCGTACTGTTCGAGCAGGGCCAACCGAGTGAGGCTCTCTTCCTCATCAAGTCGGGCCTTGTCCAACTGGTGGAATCTTCCCCGCGCGGAGAAATCGTCCTGGCTAACTTGGGGCCGAGTTCAATTCTGGGGGATCTCGATCTACTGCTGGAGCGGCCACATACGATCAGTGCACGGGCGGCGACCAGGGTTGACGTCTGGTCGCTGTACAAGGACCAACTGGTTGACCTTCTCGCTTTACACCCCGGACTTAGCTTCAAGTTGAGCTTGGCCCTCGGCAGGCGCATTGCCCAGGTTGAGCCATACTTGATCGAGAACCGTCTCAAGCCTCTATCCCTCTTCGCCTCACTGGAGCACGAAGAGCTCGTGGCGATTGCCGAGAAGCTGGACCTGAAAACGGTACGCAAGGGGGGCCTGATCTTTCAGGCCGGCGCTGAGCCAGAGGCGATGCACATTATCGAAGCTGGGGAGATCAGCCTGGTTTCTTCAGAAGCTGACGCTTCGGAACCATTCCGCCGGGTGGGTCCCGGTCAGACCTTTGGTCAAGAGGCCTTGCTGCTGGAGAAACCGTACTCGGAAATCGCCAGGGCCACGGAAGAAACTCAATTGTGGACCCTGACCCAGACAGATTTTCTGGGCCTCACCCACCGTTTCCCCGCCATCCGCACCGCATTCAGCCGTGAAATCACACCATACCTCCGCGAAACAGACCACGAAGAGGCGCGCGCGTACTTGCGCGCAGTCCCGTTCCTTTCTGCCTTGACCGAGGAAGTCTTGGACGCGTTGGCCGAGCGACTGGTCCTGCGCCACATCGCCGCCGGAGATGTGATCTATCAGCCTGGTGACGCCGGCGATGGGATGTACCTGGTCAGCAGCGGTCAAGTCAAGATCGTGGAGGATGGCGACTCCATCGCCCGACTGAAGCAGGCCGACTTCTTCGGTGAGATGGCCTTGCTTACGGGAAAGACCCGCGCGGTGACCGCTCGCGCCATCATGAACAGTAACCTGTGGGTTCTGTTCAAGACCGACTTTGACGACCTGGCCGTTCGCTTCCCGGTGCTGAGCGCGGCGGTGAATCAGGCCCTGAGCCAACGATTGGCAGAGGGCGCGCCGGCCGTTGCCGGACACGCGGAACTGCGCCGCATCTCATTGTTCGGCGTCTTGACGCCGGCCGAATTGGAGGACACGGCGTCCAGGCTGCGTGAGGTCAGTTTCCGGGCCAACGAGGTGCTCTACGCCGAAGGTACAATTGGACAAGAGATGTACTTCCTGCTCGACGGGCAGGTTAAGCTAGTTGCGCAAGTCGGAAAGAAGTTTGTTGTTCTCGACATGGTGCGGTCTGGCGATTTCTTCGGGGAAATGTCGTTGTTGACCGGCAACCCGCGTCGCTCCACGGCGCAGGCCATTACGGACGTTAAGGCCTGGGCGTTGGGCAAAGATAACTTCGATCTGTTGATGGCCAATTACCCGCACCTATCCGTTGCCCTCAGTAGGGCGCTCGGAAAGCGGCTGGAACGCGCGGATGGCCGCTGGGTTGCCCATGCTATCGACCGCCGAGTGGTCGAGGAGCCGGTGGAGGAGACACCCAGAGCGGCAGCAGCGGCGGCGCCAGCGGCCGTCTTGACGCAGACTCCCACTCCGCAACTGGCGCTCGAGGCAGCGGTTACTCCGACGCCGGCGGTTCAGCCGTCACCGGTCCCCGCCGTCGAGCCCCGTACGCAAGTTGTTCCAGCCCCGGCCCGCGCGAGCTGGAGTGAGCGAGTTGCTGACTTTGTGGACTGGTTCTCATCCCAAAGAACGGGGGCCAAAGTCCGCCTCTCTCTCTTGGTGCTGCTGGTCATGTGGATTTGTGGAGTCTCGGCTCCGGCCATAATCGTGTCGGCGACGGGCGGAGATCGGCTGGTGGAGAACACGGTCGGCGGGGCTATCGCCTTGCTGCGGAGCCCGACGCCAACGCCCACCAACACGACGACGCCCACCAGCACGCCGACCTGGACGCCCTCGCCGGTGCCTACGGACACGCCGTTGCCCACGGCGACCTGGACGCTGACGCCGGTTCCGCCCACGGCGACCGCGACGCCGGTCCCACCGACGGCCACGCGAATCCCGCCAACGGCGACACCGGTTCCGCCGACACCGAAGCCGAAGATCGCCGAGGCCAGTCAACCGGCGCCCGCCAGTCAGCCGGCCGCCGCCCCGCTCCCACCGTTGCAGGTTACGGACTTGGATGGACAGGCCCGTGATTATGCCTGGGTGCAATCGTTCTATGGTTCAGAGATCCAGCGCGCGGACCCGGGGCCAAACGGCCAGGTTTTCCGCATTGTGAAGATCATCGAACGCAAGGGGCCGGCCGTCAACGTCATTCAGGTGCTGAATCCCGATGGCTCACCAATGGATCAACAGACCGTTGCTCGCTATTGGCCGGGCGCGCCTCAACAACTGGAGGTAGCGATGGCCTCGCGGTGGCGGGAGCAGGGCATCTCCGGCCTAACCAACGGCGATGGAGAGATGGGTTTTGCCCTGGGGCGAGGCGATTACATTACCGCCCCGGGCCAAGGGGTCAGCGCGATGTGGGTGGCGCACCCCTCGATCCCCAGCGATTTTGCCAACAAGCTGGGCATGATTGCCGGCACGGAACACCAACGCCTGGACTTTGTGTTCCAATTGGTGGGAGGATAGTGGCAGCAACTCGGGCTCGGCAAGAAGATTTGGTGTCTGTTCGCGGATGGGATCCCCAGCGAATTGGCGTGTCTCGTGGGCGCCCAGTGCGGTCGGGGTTCGGTCCGCGATTGTAATCCAAGCCGTTTCTACCCAAACACATAGGAGTGTGCAAGATGTCGAAAGAGATTACATTGAGTGTAATCAAAGCGGATGTAGGGGGCTATGTGGGCCATTCCTCCATGCACGAAGCGCTGGAGGAAAAGGCTCGGGAGTTGCTGCAGGTAGCGAAGGGCGCAGGAGACTTGATCGATTTCCATGTGACCCGCTGCGGTGACGACCTGGAGCTGATCATGACCCACGATCGGGGTACGGACAACGATGGTATTCATCAATTGTCCTGGGACGTGTTCGAACAAGCCACGGAGGTCGCCAAGGAACTCCACCTCTACGGTGCCGGGCAGGACTTGTTGGCCGACGCCTTTTCTGGCAACGTGAAAGGGATGGGGCCCGGTGTGGCAGAGATGAGCTTCGTGGAGCGCAAGTCAGAGCCCGTGATCGTTTTCATGGCCGACAAGACCTCGGCCGGGGCCTGGAACATCCCACTCTACAAGATGTTCGCGGATCCCTTCAACACAGCAGGTTTGATCATCTCCCCCGCCATGCACAGAGGTTTCCGGTTCGAGGTGCACGACGTACTTAAGGGCAAGCGCATTATGTTTGACACACCAGAAGATCTGTACGACCTCTTGGTCTTCATCGGTTCGCCCGCGCGCTACATGGTGAAGGCTGTTTACGCGAAGGGGAAGGGGGGCGAGATCGGCGCGTCCTCGTCCACTCAGCGCCTCAGCCTCATCGCGGGGCAGTACGTTGGCAAGGACGATCCCGTGTGCATCGTGCGCTCGCAGGGGTTGTTCCCGGCCGTTGGCGAAGTACTTGAGCCGTTTACTTTCCCACATGCGGTAGAGGGCTTCATGCGGGGCTCACACTACGGGCCGCTCATGCCGGTGCCTGTCTCGCAGTCCAACCCGAGTCGCTTCGATGGGCCGCCGCGCGTTACCGCCTTTGGTTTCCAATTGGCGGACGGCAAGCTGGTCGGCCCGCGCGACATGTTTGATGATCCCAGCTTCGACAATGCGCGCCAGCGCGCCAACGACATCAGCGACTACTTCCGGGGACATGGCCCCTTCGAGCCGCATCGTCTCCCGCTGGATGAGATGGAATACACCACCATGCCTGAGGTGATGGAGCGACTGGCCGACCGGTTCGAGGACCTGGACTAGACTCAGGGCAAAGGTTGGTCGTCGCCTCCTCGATGATAACAATGCCGTAGCAGGGGCGGGTTTGGAAACCCGCCCCTGCCCTTGGGCAGATCGACACCTGCCGGGAGACGGCTTCGGCCCGTCACGGCAACCAGAAGTCCAAGACATTATCTGAACGTCTATAGCCCGCCCCAATTGGCTTGGGGATGCCAACATAGGGATGTCAGGAATGTCTAATCACCGACACAAGCCACGAGCGTTGATAGCGACGGATTTGCGATCACACCGTTGAGTTCAGAGGAGCAAATCGTTGTCGGAGACATTCCCACCCAGTGGTCGTGGGATGTAGTTCCACTAGAGGCCGGTGCGAAAACACTGGTTATCATCGTCACGGCACGGGTGAAACTGGCTGGCTTCTCTGATGAACAGAAAGATCTCAACGTCATCGAGCGCCAAATCGTCGTTCATATCGGTCCAGCCCACCTTGTCCGTGGTTTTATTTTCGATAACCGAGGCTGGCTTTTCCCGTCTATCATCATTCCAA
>CAZDTE010000163.1:0-6883 GCA_964508275.1 uncultured Ardenticatenales bacterium | reverse complement strand
TTGATCATGCAAGGCGTTGAGCCGTAACCGCGGCCGGCCAAGAGGAGAGCACACATCATGCGCATCGTTCTGCAACGAGTTCGCCAGGCTTCCGTAACCGTGGACGGAAACGTGGTGAGCCGAATCGGACCAGGGGTGCTCTTGCTGGTCGGCGTCACCCACGACGACACCGAGCAGGTGGCCGACACGCTGGCACGCAAGGTGGCGAACCTGCGCATCTTCGAAGACGACGCCGGCAAGATGAACCTCTCTCTCCTGGACGTGGGCGGCGATGTCATCGTCGTCTCACAATTCACACTGTATGCCAGTACACGGCGTGGCCGGCGGCCCGGCTTCACCGACGCGGCCCGCCCCGAGGTCGCCGCGCCTCTGGTGGATTACTTCGCCGAAGCGCTGCGCCAGGCCGGCGTGACCGACGTGCAGAACGGTGTCTTCGGCGCGCACATGCTCGTCGAAATCCACAACGACGGCCCGGTCACCATCATCCTGGAGTAGGCGTCTGGCTGCACGCCTGGAAAACGAATAGCCGGCGGCATTGCCACCGGCTACTCGAATGGGAGTTATTCAGGCAAACGACTACTTGGCGATCACCGGCAGGTAGAGGATCCACCGGCCAGGGGTCTGGCCCTGGATGGGGCACATGGCAATGCCGTAGTCAGTTTTGACTTTCACGTCACCGCCCTGGTAGGGGTAATATTTGGACTCCTGGCTGGTCGAGAAGTTGTGTCCCTCGAACTGGGCGACCTCGCTGTAATCTGAAACGTAGCCGATCGGGCCGATCAATGTCCACGGCACCGGGAAGTCCTGTGCGAAATACATGTCGTGTGAGATATTCTGGGCATCGTTGTGCAGCACGTGGTCGGATGGGTGGGCCGCGTGAGCCGGCAACGTCCGGCCGGGACCGCCCTCTTCCGCGCGGTCGAAGAAGGGGTCGCTGAAGGCGACGAATCGCTCCTGGCTGCAAACGCCGGGCACGGTCACGTAGTGGCCGCCCATCCGCTTCCACTCGGTCGTATCCAGCTTCTGCCAGAAACCAAGCAGCAGGATCGTGTCGCAGCTCTGCTCCACCTCGGCGACGACCCAGTCCCAACCGGGCTCTTTCATGACCGTGATCGCGTAGCCGTTGCGTACCCCCTTGTCCTGCAGGTACCCTTCCACGCCGCTGATCATGTCTTCCAGGCGAGTGCCGGCGTGAGGATCGCCGGTACGTTGGCCATCGGTGTCCATGCGGTAGGCCAGGTCCTCGACAAACGGCATGACGTTCTGCACGTCGTGGTCATCCCAAGCGCCGAAGGCCTCCAGGATCGGGTAGTTATCGTTGACCGTCGGCGGCGAGGCGGGGCCGGTCTCGAACTTGGAATCGAACCACCACAAGGAATTGGCCCAGGCCACAGGCCCATCGTACGACCAGGTGTTGCTGACCGGGTTTGTCCAGCCCAATTGCCGCTGATCGATGTCCGGAACTCCGTTCACCGCGTAGTCGGTCCAGCCTCCAGCCTTCCAGAAGCACAGGTCCGGGGGTGGCGGGGTTACGGTGGGCGTTGGGGTAACGGTCGGCGTGGCGGTGGGTGTCTCCGTGGCTGTGGGCGTCGCCGTTGCCGTGGGCGTGGCCGAAGGCGTTGGCGTCGGCGTGGCGCAACCGTCCGTGGTCATCGTCGTGTCCGATGGATCAGAAATGGGCGTCGTCTGATCGGTGTCCAGCCAGGCGATGTTCGTGATCACGTCGCCGTCATGCAGCTCGGCGCTGCTTTGCACCTCCAGGGTCAGCTCGCGAGTCTCACTCGGCCCCAGCGTGCCGATGTTCCAGACCACCGTGTCGGAGTAGTATGATCCGACACCACCATCGCTCGCGCTTTCGAAGTACACGCCGGCCGGCAGCGTGTCGGTGACCAGCACGCCGGTGGCCGTGTCGAGGCCCTGGTTGGAAACGCGGATGGTGTAGCGCTGTCGCCAGTTGACACACAGCGGGTCGTGCCAGTCGTACTTGACGATCGACGTTTGCACACGAGGACCATCCTGCGCACGCGCGGTTGAAACAGCAGCAAGCGCTGCTATTGCCACAATACAGGTAATCAAGATGATAACGGGAATACGATACTTGGTCATAGTCTCTCTCCTCCAGCGGAAAGCACGGATGGGGTGGCAAGATTCAGGTCATGCTGAAAAGTGGTACTGACCTACCCATGATACGACATAAACATGAATATTGGATGAAAAACATGTGCCACAACTTGACAATCTTTTCATTGTAGCCAACGCCCTGCTGTCGAATCCTCTTTCCTGCGCCCCCTCTATCTCTTCTCTCTATCCCTGCCTCCTTTCCCCTCGCCGGGCGTCTTGCCAGAGCAACCCGCCGACGATGGCCAAAGCAATCGCCAGTGTAGCGGCGCTACGCCGCGGGAATGGTACGGGCACGGGCGGCACACCAAACCCGTCCACATCGGCGCTCAGCCCGCCACTCGCCGTTTCCCGCCGGTTGCTCACCGTCAGCGTAAGCGTGTGGGCGTTCGGACCAGCGCCGCGAACCAGTGGCACGCTCTGCTGCCATGCTGATTGCGGAGCATACAGGCTGACGTACGACCGGCCGGTGTCATCGCGCAGCAAGCCGTCAACCGGCCGGCCATCGAGCGATACCCACATGATGCCGGCGTCCGGTTTCCGGGTGGCCAGCAGGTCCAGCGCCGGGCCGCGGAACGTGATGGTCATGACATCGCCAGGCGTCACGCTGGTCATGACCCACTCGGAACGGGCGGCCGGATCGCGGTGGTGGCTCCAGTCCCCGGCCCAGGCAACGGCGGCGTTCGTTTCCTCGTAGGAACCCGGCCCGGCGACACGCCATTCGTCGGAGGCCGCCTGCAGGGCCAGGTAGGCTGGGCGCGGCGTGAAGTCTACATCCACAAGCCGGAAGTAATAGTCGGCGCGGTTCGGGGACACATCGCCGACCTGCCGGAAGTACCACACGTTGAACACGCCCACCCACGGCCAATGCTCCCGGCCAAACCGGATCCCCTCGACCGTGTACTCCGCCTGCTGCGACTCGGTGACCCGCTTCCAGGGGAGCGCCTCATAGGGCATCGTCTCCGGCGCGGCGTTCCAGCCGTATTCGTTCAGCCAGACCGCCTTGCCGTCATCGCCGTTGCGAACCGTGATCTCGCGCTGCAGCTCCACGCGCCGGAAGTTCAGGATGTTGGCGTGGGGCGGATCGTCCGGTGGCAGATCCATGCCGAACGCATTAGCCGAAAGGACATCAAAGTACGGCTTGGCGCCGGCCTGGTACAGCGCTTCCAGGTAGTCCAGGTCGCTCATGTTGCGGCGGTCGACGGGAGAGTCCAGCGTGATGGCCAGCGGTGCGCTAAGCACCACGACGTCTGGGTCCACCTCCTTCGCCCGCGTGTAGGCGACGCGGAGCATTTCGGCATACGCCTCCGGATCGACCGGTTGATCGCCCCATTCCGGGAAGATGTTCGGTTCGTTCCACACCTGGATGAAGCGGATGCGGCCCTTGTAATGGCGGACGAACGCCGCCACAAAATCGCCATAGTCGTCGAAGTCGTCGGGTGGGCGCTGGGCATAGCGGTTGTCCTGGCGAGTCCAGGCGGGCGGCCGGTCCAGGCGGGCGATGATCTCCAAGCCCAGATCGTTCGCCATGCCCACAAACTGATCGAACGTGGCCCACGAACTCTGGCCGCTCTTCGGGTCGATGAAGACGCCCTTACTTTGCGGCTCCAGCGCCTCCCACGGGAACTGCTGCTTCACCCAGTGGATACCGGCATCGCGGGCCATCTCCAACGTTTTGCGGCGCTTCCATGTCTCCACCTCGCGAGCGAGAAAGAAGTTGGCTCCCAGCGGGTGCTGATCGGCGTGCGGGATCAGGCGCGGCGGAGCAACGGAGGCCGGTGTGTTGCGCACATTGGAGACGTACCGGGCCGAGACGATGCCCAGCCCCCCGATCAATCCGACGACCGTCGCGATCAGGAAGATGCGCCAGAAGCCTCCCGGAGCAGCCGATGCCGGGGCCGCGTCGTACACCTCCAGATCGGCGTGTATGTCGCGCTGCGGCTTCCGGTTCGGGGTGTCACCGGCTTCAAATGAGTCGGTTTCTGAGTTCTCGGACAAGCCGTGCTCCTTTGGCACCCATTCGCCGGGTGCTCTGGCCAGGTTCTGCAGGCTTCTTGTTCGTTATCATCTCTGCCTGTACGCGACCCCCAAGGTCTCCCCACTGGGAATCTCGGACACGGGAAAATCGCTCTCTCGCATGAAGGTGCCCAGGACGCAGTTCCGGCCGATCTTCGTGCTCACCGGAATGTGAGTGCCCTTGCCAACGACGGTGAGGCCGGTGTTGAGCCGGTCAGGCTCCCATTTGTTGGGCATGAAATTGTCGCTCCAGCCAACCTGGGCCTTCTCACCGATGTGTACGTTCTTGTCTACGATGGCCCGGTCGACGACGGCGCGCCGGCCGATGATCGAATCGGTCATCACGACCGAGTCGCGGACGACGGCTCCGGGGGCGACGTGGATGCCCGGCGAGAGCACCGCGTTCTCCACACGCCCCTCGATGACGCATCCGTTCGAGATCAAGCTGCCGGTGACTCTGGCCTTGGGACCCATCTTCACGGGCGGTCGTTCCTCACTGCGCGTGTGGATGACCCAACGCGGGTCGTACAGATCGAGCGCCGGCTTTTGCCGCGTCAACTCCAGGTTTGTCTCCCAGTACGCTTGCAGCGTCCCCACGTCCACCCAGTAGCCGTCGAACGGGAAGGCGAACACCCGATCCTCCCGCACCATCCGGGGGATGATGTGCTTTCCGAAGTCGTGTGCATCCCACGATTTGCTCTCCAGCAAGCAGGAGGCCAGCCGTTCCGCGCGAAACACGTACACCCCCATCGAGGCAAGCGTGCTGGTCGATGTGGGCGGTTTCTCCTGGAATTCGATCACCTGGTTGTCGTCGTCGGTGACCATGATGCCAAAGCGACTCACATCCTGGGGCCGCACGTGGAGGACGGCAACGGTCAGGTCAGCGTCCTTCTCCTCGTGGAACCGCACCATTTTGGAGTAGTCCATCTTGTAGATGTGGTCGCCAGAAAGGATGAGCACATGGTCGGCCTGGCTATCGGTAACGAAGCTGAGGTTTTGGCGAACGGCATCGGCCGTGCCTTTGTACCAGTCCTCATCGTGTTGGCCTAGGTACGGATGCAGCAGGCGGACGCCCCCACGCCGCCAATCGAGGTCGAGGTCCCACGGCTTTCCCGTGCCGATGTGGTCGGTGAGCGACCGGGGGCGGTACTGGGTCATCACGCCGAGATGATAGATGCCGGAGTTCACACAGTTGGACAGCGTAAAATCCATGATGCGGTATTTTCCGGCAAACGGCACGGCCGGCTTGGCCCGTACCGCCGAGAGGACGCTCAGCCGGGTCCCGGCCCCCCCAGCCATGATCATTGCCAGTGTGCGCATAGGCGTTCTCCTCGCTTCGAAAACAGATGATCACTCCCCCCTCCGGCCCCCCCCGCTGGGGGGAGTGGGCGTCTGCCGCTTCCCCCAGCGGGGGGGGGCCGAGGGGGGGAGAGTGCCACGCAACACGCAACGCGCTCTACGTCTCACGCACCAAACTTGGTCAGGCCGCCGGCGTTGGCCAGGGCGATCGGCATGAGATCGGTGGTCGGCAGGCGTGGGCCCAGGCCACCGACCATGCAGGCTCGCTCGCCAAACGTGCTCACCTCATCGCGGCGGCAGCGGTCCGACCAGAGCAGTACGGGGACCGGGTGCCAGCTATGCGATTTCATGCTGGCCGGCGTGGAGTGATCGCCGGTGATGATGAGTGCGTCTGGGCTCTGATCGATGAGGTGCGGCAGGGCTTCATCCACCTCCTCGATGCACTTGACCTTGGCGTCGAAGTCCCCGTCCTCGCCCCGGCTGTCGGTCCACTTGTAGTGAACGAAGAAGAAATCGAAATTGGCCCAGTGTTTCTCCAGCGTGTCCAATTCGCCGGCGAAGGTCGAGCCGGTCGGCAGCACCTCCATGCCCACCAGACGAGAGACGCCCCGATACATCGGATAGATGGCAATGGCGGCGGCGCGCAGGCCAAACACGTCGCGCATGGACGGCCAGTCCGGCTTCCGCGAGAACCCGCGCAAGGTGAGCATGTTTGCCGGATGGTGATCGGCCAGCCGCCTGGCCGCCTCGGCGACGAACTGGTTGACGAGGTCGGCTGTGCGTTCGGCTTCCGGTGCCAGGGCGCGCACCGGCAATGGAGCGGCCCCGACGCGCTGCGGGTCAGTTTCGCTCAGCGCATCGGCCAGGCCGTCGCCGCGCAGAACCAGGACGAAGCGGTACTCCTTCACCGGCTTGACGAATATCTCCACACCGGGCAGGGTGATGTCGCTCAACTCGCGGGTCAGCTCCGCGCAGACCTCCGTGGGGATGCGGCCGGCACGCCGGTCGGTGATCAGCCCCGACTCGTCGACCGTGCAGAAGTTGCCGCGGGCGGCGACATCCCGACCGGTCAGCTCGAAGTCGATGCCGCCGGCTTCCAGCGCGCCGCGCCCGATCTGGTAGCGCAGCGGATCATAGCCGAAGAGGGCCAAGTGTGCCGGCCCGCTGCCTGGCGCGATCCCCGGCCCAATCGGCACGTGCAGGCCGCAGATGCCTTCGTCCGCCAGACGGTCCATGTTCGGTGTGTGGGCGGCTTCCAGTTCCGTCAGACCGCCCGGCTTGGTTGGCAGGCCGCCCAACCCGTCCAGGACGAGCAGGACGATCTTGCCGGTGTGCAGGATGACTAACTCTTTGATTGTGGCGAAGTCCATGGTTCCTCCGTGATTGCTTTGCGTAACCGTTCAGTACCCCCTGAATCAGCCACGAATTGCACGAATTTACACGAAAAAAG
>CAZDTE010000162.1:0-6886 GCA_964508275.1 uncultured Ardenticatenales bacterium | reverse complement strand
CGAAAAAGTAATCTGCAAGGGAGTTCCTTGGGCTTTTCCACCTCGTTTGAAGACCTTCGTGATACCTTTCTGGAAGGTTTATTTCTCTGGAAAAGCCTTAGAGCAAGCGTGCCGAGCCGTTACCGGTTGGCCACGGTTCCGTCACGAAGGGGAAATGATCATGATACAGCAACGTGTGACCGGCCTGCGTTGTGTCCTGTGCAACGCAGAGTATGCGCAAGACCAGGTGGAGTACGTCTGCCCGCGCCACGGCAACGATGGCATCCTGGATGTGCGCTACGACTATGCCCTCTTGCGTCAGTTTCTGCGGCCCGGTGACCTAGCCGCCGATCGGCAAGAGCTCTCCATCTGGCGGTACCGCAACCTCCTGCCCGTGGAGCCGGCCAGCCTGGACGAGGCGCTCGCGGCGGAAACGCCGCTGCGCGCAGTTGGCTGGACACCACTCTACCATGCCCTGCGGCTCGGCGATTCGCTCGGTCTCACGAATCTCTTTCTGAAGGATGACACAGGCCAGCCGACCGGCAGCTTCAAGGACCGGGCCAGCGCGGTGGCCGCAGTCAAGGCCCGGGAGAAGGGCGCTCAGGTGATCACGACGGCCAGCTCGGGCAACGCCGCCGCCGCCCTGGCCGGGATGGCCGCTTGTGTCGGGTTGCCCACCGTGATCTTCGTGCCGGCCTCTGCACCGCCGGCGAAGGTGGCCCAATTGCTCATCTTCGGGGCCACCGTGTTCCTGGTCGAAGGCACCTACGACCAGGCGTTCGACCTGTGCATCGAAGCCAGCCGCGAATTCGGGTGGTATTGCCGCAACACCGCCTACAACCCCTACATGAGCGAAGGCAAGAAGACCGTCAGCTTTGAGATCGTCGAACAGCTCGGCTGGGAAGCGCCGGACGTCGTCTTCGTTCCCGTTGGCGACGGTTGCATCATCGGTGGCGTGCACAAAGGCTTTCGTGACCTGCTGGAACTCGGCTGGATCACGAGAATGCCTCGATTGATTGGGGTCCAGGCGGCGGGGGCAGCAGCGCTCGTGCGCGCTTGGCAGGCAGGATCAGGCGAGGTGACGCCGGTCCGGGCACAGACGCTGGCCGACTCGATTGCCGTCGGCCTGCCGCGCGACCGGGTGAAAGCGTTGCGAGCCGTCCGTGAAACCGGTGGCACGTTCCTCGCCGCGCAGGACGAAGAGATTCTGGCAGCGATGCGTACGTTGGCCCGCCAGGCCGGCATCTTCGCCGAGCCGGCTGGGGCCATCGGGCTCGCCGGCCTGCAGAAAGCTGTGGACGAGCGGTTGGTAGGCCGCGAGGAACGGGTGGTGGTCCTGATCACCGGAAACGGACTGAAGGACGTGGACAGCGCCATGCGCGCCACGGGCCAGGCGCTGCGCATCGCGCCGACTCTCGACGCCGTGCGCGCCGCCGGATTGCCCTGACGTAGCCGGCCAGGCCGCCATCGCGAATTGCGTTTGCCCCTTGCCGGCCTGGCCGTACGCGGATTCGTCCGGCGAGGGGTGTTGTCGTCATTGGGGGCGATTCGCAACCTGCGTTTGGGAGGGAGCCGTCAGGCTGTGCCCGATCCCTGACCCGGGTAAGTAGGCCTGCGTGGTGCCGAAGCGCGTGAGCAACACCGCGCCAAGCCCGATGCTGCCGACAACCAGGGCGAAGAGTGGCCCGATGCAGGCAGGCGCGACGGCCAACATGGAGATTAGCAGCACCCCCACGATGGCCGATAGGATCGCTGGGGCCTCGACCAGTTTCACGGCGTGCAATACTCGTTCGCCGACGACTAACCCCACACCGACCCAGCCAAAGAGCAGGGCAACCGCCAACGCCACGAACAGGAACGGCAGGGCAAATATGCCCACGATGGTTACCACCAGGATGATCGTAACCAGCGGGGTCAGCACGAGCATGAAGCAACCCATCCCAAAGCTCGGGGCGAACGATTGCCGTGCTGCCTCCCCAACCTGCCGTGTCTGTTCCGGCAGGAAGACGGTAGCCAGGGCGGCGATCGCCGTCACGGCTAGAACCGTGATCAGCGTCCGCACGATGCGCATCACCAGGGCGAGGAGCGCCGGCAGCCCTGACTGCACACCGCCACCGGCCAAGTCGAAGGGCACGAACCCTGGGCGGGGAGAGAACTCCGGCGCGCCAAACTTGAACTGGAAGCCTTCCACCGTCGTGCCGTGCACGACGGCCCCCGGCTCTTGGGTGATCTGGCCGAAGCCGGCCACGTCGCCGAACACCTCCGCGCTGTTCGACAGATGCACGGTGGCACCAAACGCAGCGAGATCGCCGGAGATCCGGCCGGCTACCTCCACGTGACCGCCGAAGGCGACCACGCTGCCGACTACCTCGGCCTCTTCTTCGATCGTCGCTGCGCCGCCGAAGACGGCCAGGTCCCCGCGTAGTATCTCTCCCGAACGCAGCGTGTAGGTGCCGCCGAATACGACCTGCCCGTCGTTTTCTCCGCCTTGCGCAGCCACCGGCGACGCGCCGACGACAATCAGTAAGATCGCCAGGGCCAGGTATTTCATCAACTTGTTCATATTCTACTCCTCTGGCGGTGCAGCCGCCACCGCAGTGAGTAAGCGCCCAACCACATCGCTACCACGAGGCCGGCCAGTAGCGCATATCCTGCGGTCATTATCCACCAATCATGATGAAACAGCAACAAGATCACGGTGCCGATCAGGTGGACGGCAACACGCCCTGCCACAATGCTTTCGAGCACCGCTCGACTCAACCAGTCGAGACTGCGCGGATCGCGAATCACTTGCCACAGCCAGCCAACGGTGCCTCCGACCGGTAGGAATACGAGGCCGGAAACCAGCAGGGCACTGAGGGCCAGGAAAAGGACAGAAAGGGGGTTCCAGCGAGTTGAGCGCTGGCGGGCAAGACGCTGCTGGAAACGAACGGTAAAGCCGGGCTGGGGAGAACAGAGCGGAGCCGTCCGAAAAAGGTCTTCCACGCGCCGCAGAGCTTCCCACTGTTCCCGGCAGGACGTACACTGCCGCAGGTGAGCAAAGTGGTCAGCGCGGCGACGAGCATCCAGTGTTTCGTCCCATGCGTCGGCCATCTGGGTGCGCACAACCTGGCAATTCATTAGCTACCTCCCGAGGGTGCAACTTGCAACCCCCCCACGATTGGCTTCTTTCGAGGAACTGTTTCCTGCTCCTCAGACAACAGGGTCGCCAGTCGCAATCGGGCCCGATGGAGGCGGGATTTGACTGCGCTGACGGTCGTTCCTGTCATTTCAGCCATTTCGGCGTAGGACAGATCGTACCAATAGCGCAACACCAGGGCCAACCGATAATCGGGCGGAATCTGGAGCAAAAGGCGCTGAATCTCGCTCTCCCTTTCCCGCCGGATCACCCGTTGTGCTGCTGTCTCTCCTTCGCAGGCCGGCAAACTCCATGGCGGCAGTTCATCCAATGACACCAGATTGCCCCGTCGCCGCCGCAGCCGGTCTATGCAGTGATGCGAAGCAACCGAGAGCAACCACGACGAAAACTTGCGGTTGAGATCGAACGTGTGCAGCCGCGTATACGCGCGCAGGAACGTTTCCTGAGCCGCATCTTCCGCCTCTTCCTGCGTGCCCAACATGCGGTATGCCAGGTTGTAGACAGGCGTTGCGTACGCATCCACCAGGCGGGTGAAGGCCTCTTCACTTCCGGCCAGGGTTTCCCTCACCCAGGCCCGATCTCGATCTGTCATGCCGGTTTCCTAGACAACGATTCCTCGCGTCACTTCCTACTACGCAATTATACACCAAAAGGTTTCACCAGCCAAGACGCATTTGGGTTTTTCGGTTTCATGCGGTATACTAGGTGAGCTATGCAAGACACGCGAAACTTCTGCATCATCGCCCATATCGACCACGGAAAGTCTACGCTCGCTGACCGGCTACTGGAAAAGACCGGCACGTTGTCGGCGCGCGAGATGGCCGATCAGGTCCTCGATGACATGGACCTGGAACGTGAGAAGGGCGTGACGATCAAGGCCTCTGCCGTGCACATGACCTACCGCGCGCGGGATGGCCAGGTGTACGAGTTGAACTTGATTGACACCCCTGGCCACGTGGACTTTGCCTACGAGGTCAGCCGGGCGCTGGCTGCCTGCGAGGGCGCGGTCCTGGTTGTGGATGCCGCCCAGGGGATCGAGGCCCAGACGCTGGCCAACCTCTACCTGGCCCTGGATCACGACCTGGAGATTGTCCCGGTGATCAACAAGATCGACCTGCCCGTGGCCCAACCGGAGCAGGTGGCGCTGGACATCGAGAATCTGATCGGAATCCCTGCCGACGATTGCCTGCGCACGTCTGCCAAAGAGGGCGTGGGCATCGAAGATGTCCTGGAGGCGGTGGTAGCGCGATTCCCGCCCCCTGCCGGGGATCCGGAAGCGTCGCTGCGGGCCCTGGTTTTCGACTCGCACTACGATCCCTACAAGGGCGTCATCGCCTACGTGCGCCTGGTGGATGGGCAATTGACGGGCAAGAATGAGCTACTGTTCATGTCCAGCGAAAAGGTGTTCGAGCCGCTGGAGATCGGGACGTTCGAGCCGCGACTGACACCGTCCAGCGCCACCCTGTGCGCAGGAGATGTCGGTTATGTGGCCACCGGGCTTAAGCAGGCCCGCGACGTTGCCGTGGGCGACACCATCACGAGCACAGAGAACCCGGCCACCAGCCCCTTGCCCGGCTACCGCCCCGTCAAACCGATGGTCTTTGCGGGTCTCTATCCCACGGAGAGCGACGACTACCCGGCCCTGCGCGACGCACTGGAGAAACTGCAACTCAACGATTCCTCTCTCGTCTACCAGCCGGAAACGTCGCAGGCCCTCGGCTTCGGGTTTCGCTGCGGATTCTTGGGCCTTTTCCATATGGAAATCGTTCAGGAACGGCTGGAGCGGGAGTACGACCTGAACCTGCTGACCACGGCTCCGAGTGTGGAATACCATGTTCTCACCACCGATGACCAGGAGATCCGCATCAACCGGGCCGCCGATCTCCCGCCGGTGAACACGATCGCCGAGCTGCGGGAGCCGTGGATGCACATCCAGGTCTGGACGCCAGCGGACTACATCGGTGCGGTCATGAAGCTCGTCACGCAGCGCCGGGGCGAGATGGGCAAGATGGAATTCCTCGACGAACGGCGCGTGCTGCTCACGTACTGGCTGCCCCTTTCTGAGATGATCGTCGATTTCTACGACCAACTCAAGGCGCACACACGAGGGTATGCGTCCCTCGATTATCAGCTTTCAGAATACCGCGCCGGCGATCTCGTCAAGATGGACATCCTGATCAACGAACAGGTGGTGGACGCGCTTTCCATGATCGTGCATCGCGATCAGGCCTATCCACGCGGCCTGGCCCTGACTCGCAAGTTGCGCAAGGTGATTCCACGACAGATGTTCAAGGTACCGATCCAGGCCGCGATCGGCAGCCGCGTCATCGCCCGGCAAACGGTTCGAGCCCTGCGCAAGAACGTATTGTCCAAGTGCTACGGCGGTGACGTGACCAGGAAGCGCAAACTGCTGGAGAAGCAAAAGGCAGGCAAGAAACGGATGAAGCGGCTGGGCCAGGTGGAGATCCCCCAGGAAGCGTTCATGGCCGTGCTCAAGCTGGGGGAGTGAGTGCGAGTCTATCCCCGCGCATTCTTCTTGGCCATGCTGGCCAATCTTCTCTTCTTCGCCAGCATCCACGTGCTCGTGGCCCCGTGGCCGATGTACATCGAGTCAATTGGAGGATTGCCACGCGACGTAGGCCTGACCACAGCGGCGTTTTCACTGACAGCCGTGTTGGCGCGACCGGTCGTTGGCCGGCTGGCCGACCGCTGGGGCCGGCGTGAAACGCTCCTGGTGGGGTTGTCGCTGTTCACCGTCGTTCCCTTGACCTACAGCGTGCTGCGCACGGTGCCGGCCCTTGTGATCGTGCGCATGGTGCACGGGGTGGGGATCGCGGCCTTCACCACGGCCTACACGGTGTTCACCGCCGAGATGGTCACCGCGGGCCGGCGCGGCGAGGCGCTGGGCCTGGCCGGAACCGCTCCCTCCCTCTCCCTGATGATCTGGCCCCCGGCGGGCATGCCGATTCTGGAACGGTTTGGCTTCCAACCGTTGTTCCTGTTAGCCGCACTGCTTGGCGGGTTCGGCCTGCTCCTCGGCCTTGCACTTCCTTCCCGGTCGCTTGCTACCGACGACAACCCGGGCCTGGCGACCGAACACATGCCGTTCGGCAGCGTGCTGCGCCAGCGCAGCGTCTGGGTGCCGACCCTGACGATGTTTGCGCTGGGCGTAGCCTTCGGCAGCGTGTTCACATTCTTGCCGCTGTTCACGGAGGAACGAGGGATGGGAAACGCCGGCCTATTCTTCAGCGCCTACGCCCTGTCCTACGCGGTGGCCCGGGTGCCGGCGGGCCGGTTGTCGGACCGCTGGGGATACCGGCGTGTGGCGATTCCCGCGCTGCTTCTGTTGGCGCTTGCGTTCGGGCTGTTGGCGTTCGCCGCCCGCCTGCCTGTGCTGCTCACCGAGGGTGTGGTCTTGGGTGTGGCTATGGGCAGCGTGCGCGTAGTCCTCGACGCCATGGCAGTGAACGAGTCGTCTCCGGCCGCGAGGGGCACAGCGGTCAGCGTGATGTATGCCGGCTTCGATTTGGGTATTGGTATCGGTTCGGTGCTGCTGGGTCTGTGGGCCGAACGCGTGGGCTACGGGGGGATGTTCGTGACGGTTGGGCTGGTCAGCCTGGTCGGCATGTTGGCCTTCGCGATCCTCACCCGACCGGTAGCAGTGCGACGCAGCGCGTAGGGTTAGTCGGCCACTGCGCCAATTGACAGCGGTAAGCCTTTCTGCTATACTCACCTAACGTATCACCTCAATATTTCGGGGTGAGCAGG
>CAZDTE010000161.1:0-7079 GCA_964508275.1 uncultured Ardenticatenales bacterium | reverse complement strand
ATCACCCACACCGATCTGGCCCTGACGATCACCCGGCCCTTCGACCTGGCCGTCCACGGCCAGACCGGAGACTTCGACCTGGTCGCGCGCAACAACGGCCCGCTGGACGCCGACGACGTGGTCATGACCTACACTCTCCCGGCCGGTACGTCGTTCATTTCGGCAGTGCCCGGCGCGCCCACCTGCACGGAAACGGCCGGCGTGGTTACCTGTGGCCTGGGTTCGATCTTGAGCGGAGAGGCCACCACGACGACCGTCCGCGTGCGCACGGAGACCGGCGCCGGCGGCACCCTCGTGCACAGCGCGACCGTCACCGCCCGGCAGCCCGATCCTGACCCCGCCAACAACAGCGCTACGGCGAAGCAACTGGCCACGCCGCCGCCGTCGCCTACGCCGACCGGCATGGCCAAATACGGCTACTACGGTGACAGCTACTACACCTACGAGCACAGTGCCTACATCCAGCATGGCTGGGTCGGACGGGTGCAACTGGACGTGCCGGTGAGCAACGATGCGCAGGTGGTCGAACCGCTGTCCTTCACCATCGAAGGGGTCGCCGTGGACGGTGTGGCCGGCAAGGTCTACTGGACGAATCCGTTGAGCAGCACGATTCAGCGGGCCAATCTGGACGGCACGCAAGTCGAAACCGTGGTCACCGGCGTCATCACCGCTTCCAGCGTGGCCGTGGACCCGGCTGGAGGCAAGGTCTACTGGGCCAGCCGCGAGAACAACCTGATCGAGCGCGCGAACCTGGACGGCAGCGGTCGCGAAACCATCATCTCCCTGCCGACAGCGCACGCAGCGGCCGGCAGCCCCGGCGGGCTGGCCATCGACAGCATACGCGGCAAGCTATATTGGACCAGCGCACGGTATTACGCGGTTTGGCGGGCCAACCTGGACGGCACCGGCATCGAAGAATTGGTGCATCCGGGGCCAACGGTGCAACAGATCGCCGTCGATCCGTACGGCGGCAAGGTCTACTGGATCGGCAGGTATCCCAAAGTCATCCAGCGGGCCGACGTGGACGGATCGAACGTGGAAACGCTGGTCACCATCATCAGTGCCTATCGCCCGACGGGACTTGTCCTGGACGTGGCGGGCGGCAAGATGTACTGGCTTGAAGGTCGCGACGCCCTCCGTCGGGCAAACCTGGACGGCTCGAACCCGGAAACGGTACCGGTCAACCCGTTCAGCTGGTTCTTTGTGCCGCCCTCGCCGCTCGTGCTGGCCTACGGGCCGCCGCCAACGGCGACACCGACGGCCACCAACACACCGACCAACACGCCTACGCCCACGAACACGGCGACGGCGACCAGCACGCCCACACCCAGCAACACGCCCACGGCGACCAACACGCCCACGCCGCTGCCCACGGCCACACCCGGCGGGCCCCCGCCGGCGGAGCGGGTCTACTGGTCCACGACCAGCGGTCTGATTTTGCGTGCTCTGGCCATCGGCTGCGCGAACGGGGCTTGTGTGGAGACGGTAATCACCGGCGGAGGCAACGCCGCCGTTGGCCTGGCCATCGATTCTCAGGCCGGCAAGGTCTACTGGACCAATCCCACGAACAACGCAATCCAGCGCGCCGACCTGGACGGCACGAACGTGGCCACGCTGGCCACCGGCCTCACCGATCCGCACGGCATCGCCCTGGACACCACCGCGGCGCAGATGTACTGGACCGACAGCACCGAGGGCTGGATTCAGCGCGCCGGCCTGGACGGCAGCGGCATCATCACTGTGACCAGCGGCCTCACTAATCCGACGTGGATCGCCCTGGACGTAACCGGCGGCAAGATCTATTGGGTCGAGGATCGTGGCGATTGGGATAACTACGTCCGGCGGTCGGACCTAAATGGCAACAACGTCGAAACGCTCATTGCCCCCGAACCGTTTGTTTGGCCACCCCGTACCTGGGTTCGGATTAGCGGCCTGGCCGTGGACGAGACTCACAACTGGCTGTACTGGACCGACCTGGGCGACATAGACACCCGTGACTACCCGTATGGCCGCGTCCGACGCCTGCACCTGGACTGCGCCCCGGTTCCTGACATTGACACCTGCATAGACAGTCCGGTCGAGACCATAGATGTGGACTTCTACGGCATCGCGCCCGATCCGAACGCGATCACGATGTTCTGGGGCGCAGCCTACGCGACCACGCCGGTCACGTTCACCATCCAGTCGGCTGCCCTGGACGGCACGCTCTCCGGCGGAACGGTCAGCGACACGATCGGAGGCCTGACCGAGCGGCCTGTTGATGTGGACGTGCAGTTCCCGACTTCCACGCCCACCCCAACGCCGACGAGCACAGCTACCCAGACGGCGACGCCAACGGCTACAGCGACCGCTACATCGACGAACACAGCTACGGCGACGGCTACCGCGACCAACACGCCCACAGCGACGCCGACGCCCACCGCCACGGCTACGCCGATCGAGGAACTGCCCTGCGCCCCCGTCGCCGACGTACACGAGCCGGACGACACACGGGGCCAGGCGAACGAAATCACCCTCGACAGCAGCCCCAGCGTTGATCACAATTTCCACACGGCCGGCGATGAAGACTGGCTGACCTTCGAGACCGACGACCATTTCCTCTTCCCCTACCAGATCTCCACCCGCATCTTCGGGCCCGATGCGGACACGCTGCTGGAAGTGTATAACGCCAACGGCGTGAAGTTGGCGGAAAACGACAACGCCGCTCCCGGATCGCCGGACAGCGCGCTCACGTTCGATCCGCCGGACGCCGGTCGCTATTACCTGCGGGTGACCAACGTCAACGCCGTCGGCTCCTGCGACACCGTCTACAATGTCTATCTGGAGAGGGGAGAGCCGGACATGGAGCCGCCGAATGACCCAGGGCCGCCGCCCGGTTTCAGCCCGCCGCTCCTGTCCAGCGCGGTGCTCACGCCCACCGGTGGCAGCGTCCTCAGCGGGACGACCGCCCTGGCGATCAGCGGCCAGCGGGTCGCGGCGGGAATCACGATCAGCGGCGGGGCGCAGGCCGACGACTTCCTGAAGACGCTCACCGTCACCGCGAACAGTGCCCTCATCTACACCCAGAATTGGCCGAACGGCACGGTCACCGACACGCTCTGGTCCATGACCTGGACGCCGCCCGGCGAAGGAATCTACACCCTGCGCTCGGCCGTGGAGGATTGGGTCGGCCGGGTGGAGACGAATACCCTGCCGGTGGTCATCACCGTGGACAACGCACCGCCGGCCATCGCTATCGGTGCGACCACACTGACCACAACTCACCAGGTGGCCTATTCTGTCGTAGCCTTGCCCGGCACCGCCTCGGACACGGTCGGCCTGGCCGCCGTGGACGTGCAGGTGGGAAGCGGCCCCTGGGACGCGGCGACCTTAGATTCCCTCCCCCTCGTAGGGGGAGGGTCAGGGTGGGGGTGGCGCTATCTCTGGGACCTGGGTACGGGCAACATCGACGGCGGCAGCTACAACGTCACCGCGCGGGCCACCGACCTGTCTGGACGCACCGCGCAGGACACTGAAACCGTGATCGTGGACATCGTGCCTCCGGCAACAGTCACTGCCACCCTCTCCTACCGCGACAGCCTGGGCGCCACCCACGTACTCACGCCGGGAATGACCATCTACGAAGCCACACCCGCCATGATTATCGAGTGGACCGCGTCCAGCGACGGCGCGGGACTCGCGGACTACCTGGTCGGCTGGACGGACTCGCCCACCTCGACCGTCGGGATCACCGCCTACGCGCCGGCGGCCGCCCGCCACCACGAGCAGGTGGTGAACGAACCGCAGGCTGTCTACGCCCACGTCATCGCCCAGGACATTTACGGCAACAGGCAGGTGCAGACCCTCGGCCCGATCTACGTGGACGGGCCGGCCACGCCCGACATCACCGACATCGGGTATCGCGGCTGGATGGAGAGCGGCGCGACACAGCTCGCCGCCGATTACGATCTCTACCGCAACACTCAGCCGCACGTCTCTCCCAGCGACGTCCAGCGCTTCTACGCCACCTGGGATGACACGACCCTACGCATGACCTGGACCGGTGCCGACTGGGACTACGCCGGCGACCTGTTCATCTACCTGGATACGGCGGCCGGCGGGGCCACGGACCTCTACAACCCGTACACCGACACCACCACCATCCACCTGCCGAGCGGGCTGACCGCCGACTACGCGCTGTGGGTGCAGGGCAACATCACCGCCACCCTGCTGCAATGGAACGGATCCACCTGGACCGTCGTCACCCAGCTATCTACGCAATACGCAACACGCAGCACGCAATCCGCGCCGCGCATCATTACGGATTACGCATCACGCACCACGGACCTGTCCCTCCCCTTCAGCCTGCTGGGCATCAGCGACCCGGCAGCGACTTCCCTGGGCCTGCTGGCCGTGGCCAGCGAAGATGGCGCGCTGCGGCTGTGGGCGGCGGCGCCGGACAAGAACCCGCTCAACAGCGCGCGGGTGATCAACCCGGTCGCCCAAGGCCGCGACCTGACCGGCTTCACCCTGACCGGATATTACCAGTGGCCGGCGTTGGGCGACGGCGTGCGCCCCAACGAGGGTCGCTTCGCGGACAGTGACTTGCAAGTGGACGTCACGTCCGAGCCGAACGGTGCCGAGGCCGGTTACTTGCAGCATGACCTGCTGGACCTGTTGACGCCGGGAACGCCGCTGGACGCCAATGGCGACGGGCAGATTGACGTGACCCTGCCGTTGAACACGGACGCCTCTGCGCTGTATGACGGCCAGACGGTCACCTACACCGTGCAGTTCGCCAACGACGGCCCGCAGACGGCCCACAACGTGCGCCTCACCGCCAATGCCTTCGGCGCGCTGAACTTCGCGGGCAGCGATACGCTCGTCGTCAACCTGGGCGACATCGGCCCTGGCATCACCGGCACAGTCAGCTTCAACGCCGGCGTGGACGCGGCTCGCAACAGCCACTTCGCAGAGATGGACGCGGTCCTCTCCGACGAAGCGCACGGCGACTACGACTGGTTCTGGGTACACCACCCGCTGGACGGCGATCCACCGACCGGCGTAGCCATCAACGCCCCAACGGACTATGCCCGCCCCGGCGTGAACGTCGTGCTGGGGACCGTGGACGACCTCTCCGGCGTGGCCGGTGTCACCCTGGAGGTACGGGCGCTGCCGGGCGGGACAGTCACTACCCTCAACTGCCCGTCTGCCGATCCGCTGAGCGATCTGTGGACCTGCCTGTGGGACGCCGGCCCGCTCCCGCTGGTCAGTGCGACGCGACTGCAATCACCGGCCACCGTGACCACCTACGAGCTGCGCGCGCGGGCCACCGACGTCTTCGGCAACGTGAGCGACTGGACTGCCCCGCTGACCCTGCCCGTGGACACCACGCCGCCCACCGTCACGCTGGACACGGCGACGGAGCAGGCGTTGCAGGACGGCCTGGTGGGACCGGACGAACTGCGCTTCAGCGGCCAGGTGCTGGACAATCTGCAGGCTGCCGGACTGAACGTGTGCGTTGATCAGCCGTTTGGAGCCGGCTGCCTGCCGGTGGCTGCCCTGCCGGGCACGGACCCGACCGGCTCCTGGGCCTTCGACTTCACCACTTTGCTGGCCGGCGATGGCCTCACGCGCACCCTGGCGCTCTACGGCCGGGATGGGGCGGGGAACGTCTCGCTGCCGATCAGCCGCACCTTCCAGGTGGATAACGTCGCACCGATGGTGACGGTCACCCAGGCGATCAGCCTGGTGCTGCTGTCCGACTATGCGCCGGGCGCGACGCCGGCAACGCCGGTGCTGAGCGGCACGGTGAGTGACGGCGGCGGATTGGACGCCGTGTACGTGCGTGTGGAGTCGCCGGGTGGCGATGTGCGCTGGGATACCGCCGAGCTAGATTCCCTTCCCCTGGCAGGGGGAGGGCCAGGGAGAGGGTGGAGCTACACCCCGCAACTTGGGACGACGGGCCGCTACACCCTGACCGTGGAAGCGTACGACCTGGCCGGCAATGCCAGTGGGGCCGGCCCATACACGCTGGACGTGGGCTCCGGATTCCTGACCAAAACCGACTGGCATGACCCCCTGTGCGTGACCTGGCACCAACGCTACACCATCTCGGCCTTCAACCTGCTGACCACGACGCTCAGCGGCGTGGTACTAACGGACACACTGCCGCAGAAGACGTACCTGCTGGGTACGGGAACCACGCCGGGATATACCTATCTGGAGCAAACCCGTCAGGCCGTCTGGCCAATCGGGTCACTGGCCCCCGGGGAGGAGCGGGTGTTCTATCTGGAATTGGGGACCAACTCGACACTGGCAGAGGGGGAAGTCATCGAGAATGTAGCGACGCTGGGTAGCAACGAGCGGGTGCCGGCCGGTGCCATCGCCGACACGACGATGTCGTGGCAATCGCCGCCGTGCAATGCCTCGCCGACGGCTACGCCAACTGCAACGGCTACCCCATCGGCCACGCCAACGGGCACTGCAACGCCGACGGTGACGGCCACTGTGCCTGTCTACCATCTCTACTTGCCGGTGATCAGCAGCCGGTGACAGGTCGGCGTATTGGGCATGGTTCATTTTGCAGAGAAACCTGTTTGACAAATTGAATTGGCTTGCGCAGGCAAAACCCGTGAAGCGTGAAACGTAAAACGTGAAAGGGGCCTCCTTCACGTTTTACGTTTCACACGGACACCCCATCGGCGGGCACCCGACACCCCAGGGCTTTTCAAAGTTTCAGAAATGGGCGGTCAGCAGACATGGCACGGGTACTTCATGCCCATGCTACGCTACAGCGTCCGATGAAATCGGGCTTGCCGGCAGGTGTCGCCGTAGGGGAAGCCCTCCAAAGGAGGTGCTGCTTTGTAGTCCAGCGACTTCACCGGCGGGCGGACTCGAACTTTGAAAAGCCCTGACCCCCGCCGAGGGCGTGTTGACAAAGCCTGAACTGTTGTGTATACTGTACACATCGTTGTTCGAATTCGCGTCGTCGCCTCAGCGTTCCCACTTCTGCATCACGAATCGCACCGGTAAGACCTGCCCCGAGGAGACATCATGACCGCAGCACAGCGCCGGATACTCACATTCGCTCTGTTGTC
>CAZDTE010000160.1:0-7118 GCA_964508275.1 uncultured Ardenticatenales bacterium | reverse complement strand
AGGGGCCGGTCCCCTCCTCGCCCACCGTGGTTGACGGAGTGGTGTACATCGGCTCGACAGACCACCAGGTTTACGCGCTCCCGGCGTAGCCGAATCCTGGGAACACCCAAACACGCCAAATGTCGCTCGCTTTCATGCCGCTGTGGGCCACGCGCGCTCATGGCTGGCCAATGATGATGATTGATGATGGTTAAGAAGAGAGACTTCAAACCGGATTTCTACCGACGCCTGTACCTACACGGCGGTGCCGAGAAGAACGAGATTCGTGCCGCATACCGGCTGCTTGCGCGCCGGTACCACCCAGACGCGAATCCTGATCAGGCCATGCGAACTCGCTTCCTGGGAATCCAGCAGGCCTACGAAGTCCTTGCTGATCCCAAGACGCGGGCAGCCTACGACGAATGGCTGACATCCCTGCCGCCGGAGAAGCGCCCCATCCTGCAGGTACGACAAACTCTTGGCCCGCCGGCATTGTCTAGAATCGACACGCCCCAGGCGGCTACGCTCCTGCTGGACCTGCGCACCGACCCGGCCGCCCGTCCAGCTCGTCTGCCCCTGAACCTCTGCCTGGTGGTAGACCGCAGCAGCTCAATGCGCGGGCCTCGACTGAAACAGGTTCGTTGTGCAACCAAAGAGATCATCTCCCAACTGGAACCGAACGATGTCTTCTCACTGATCACCTTCTCGGATCGGGCGACCACGGTCTTGCCGGCCCATCGCCAACTGCGCAAGGAGGTGGCCAAGAGTCTGGTGGACGCCGTAAAGGCTTCCGGCGGAACGGAGATCTTTCAGGGCTTAAACGAGGGCATGAACCAGGCACTGCGGTATCACGAACCCAACACCCTCACCCACATCCTGCTCTTGACCGACGGACACACGTACGGCGACGTTGACGAGTGCCTGCAACTGGCCCAGAAAGCTGCCCGGCGTCACATCGCGATTACTGCCCTCGGCATCGGCAGCGACTGGAACGATCAGTTCCTGGACGCGCTGGCCCGAACCAGCCACGGCACGGCCACCTACATCGCCGGCCCAACCCAGGTACTCGATACATTTCAGGCCCAATTGAGCAGGCTGCGTGCCGTCGCCTGCCGGGGCGTTACCCTCTCTCTGGCTCCCGACCCTGACGTGGAGGTTCGAGGCGCATACCTGGTCTCGCCCGAGGTATTCGCAGTGGATCTGATCACAAACGAGCCGAACGCGTCACGGGTCCGCACGCTTCTGTCAACAGCCCCGCCCGACCGCGCCCGACTGTCCTGCGCGCTGGGCGGACTGAGCTTCGAACAGCCAACGGTCGTCCTGCTGGAACTGGCGGCAAAGACCGCCGAACCGGGAGTTCGGTCCCTCCTGGATTGGCAGCTGGAGGTTGACCTTTCTCCGCTGGGACGGGGCATCGAACGGCGGGCTCAGGAGGTGCTGGCCGATGTGCGTGAGCAAGGGGCAACACCCTCCGAAATTCCGGAGGTCGTAATCGCTGCCCAGTCCCGCCTGACCGCCTACAAACTGCGGCGTAAGGCCTGGCAGGACATCGAGGCCGGGCATCCGCAACAAGCCAGCCAGCGACTGCAAGGGGTTGCCACCCGCCTGTTCGACCTGCGCGAGGATGCACTGGCCACGGCGGCCCTGGCCGAGGCGGAGCACATCGCCCGCACCGGCTCGTTGACTCGCGACCGTGGCAAGTGGATAAAGTATGGCACGCGCTTGCTCGCCTTGCCGTCACCAGGAGATGCTTCATGATCTTGTGTCCTCAATGTGGCGCTCAGCATCTCCCCAACACCCTCTTCTGTGATCAATGCGGTCAGGCCCTGTTTAATTCCGTTGAAGAAGTGGCCGGGCAGACGTCGGCGCAGAGATCGCCACCGGCCTCGTTCCGGCTGCGGTTCGAGATCCATCACACTGGTAGGATTGAAACGTTGCCACTCACAGACGGCATTCTGATTGGCCGCATGGACACGGATACCGCTCCACGGCCCGACCTTGACCTGGGGGACGTTGGTGAGTTGGCATTGAGCGTTTCCAGACGCCACGCCCGCATCCGCCTGATCGGGACCCAGGCAAAGATCGAGGACTTGGGCAGCACGAACGGAACGTATTTTCAAGACCTACGACTCCGCCTACACCAATCTGCGACGCTGCCAGAAGGCGAGCTTTGCCGTCTGCGGGTGGGTGCCGTACGCATGACGGTTCGGTTGATGCGCGGATCCTAGCACGAAGATGTTACAGCGAGAATGAGAATCAGCGTAGAGCGACGGAACACGGACCACGTGACACCCGGCGCGCATTTTCAAGACTGTTTGAGCAACAATTGGCGCGAAATTTTAACGGAGGGGTGCGATGGCCCATAGCGTTATTGTCCATTTGTTGAACGAGGACCCGATGCTGGCAGAGATGGAGGAGCTACCCAAGCCAACAGACAATTACGTGCTCTTGACCAACCCGCGCAAGCGGGACGGAAAAGCCCTGCCCTACATCGATCGCCAGGCGATCACCTTCCTGTTCCCTTGGCACCGGATCACGTTCATTGAGGTGCTCACTCCCAGGAAGCCGAGGGGGGAGATCGTCGAATTCTTCCGTGAATGAGAACCGTTGGATACCATGAGCATGACGACGACCACAAGCCTGGCCGACCGGCACCGCTTGCTGCCCGACGGTGTCAAGGACATGTTCGGCGCGCCGGCGGCCCAGTTGCAAGCCATGAGCGACCAGTTGCGCCGGCGCTTCTCCTCGTGGGGCTATGACGAGGTCATTCCCCCCACGTTCGAATACTTCGACACGCTTGCTTTGGGCGCCGGCCCTCGCCTTGAGGTGGGGATGTACCGCTTCTTCGACCGCGAGGGGCAGGGCTTGGCCCTGCGACCCGACCTTACCGTGCCCATCGCACGCATCGCCGCCACCAGGCGGTTCGACGAGTTGTTGCCACAGCGGTACGCCTACGTGGCCAGCGTCTTCCGGTACGAGGACCCCCAGGGAGGACACCAGCGCGAATTCTTCCAGGCCGGCGCGGAGCTGATCGGGACGGCGTCGCCCCACGCGGACGCCGAAATCCTGGCCCTGGCGGCAGACGCCATCCGGAACCTCGGCATCGCCGATTTCCGACTCAGCATCGGCCACATCGGTTTCTTCCGTGACCTGCTCGCCGCAGCCCCGTTTTCGCCGGCCGAAGCCGAGGCGATTACAGAGGCCGTAGACCTCCGGAACGTGCCGCTGTTGCGTCGCCTCCTGGGCGATACCCCGGCAAGCCCGGCGACGCGCCGGCTTCTCGGCGACCTGCCGAGCCTTTGCGGAGGCGCGGAGACCCTGGAGCGCGCCCGCGAACTGGTTCCGAACGATGATCCGCCGCGCCGCGCCCTCGACCACTTGGCCGCGATCTATCACCTGCTGGAGGCGTACGGCTTGAGCGAGGTGGTGATGATCGATCTCGCCGAGGTGCGGGGCATGGATTATTACACCGGCATCACGTTCGAGGCCTACGCCGCCGGATCTGGTCACGCCATCGCCAGCGGTGGCCGTTACGACAACCTGCTGGCCCGATTCGGTGCCGATCTGCCGGCCGTCGGTTTTGCCTTGATGCTGGAACGGGCTATGCAAGCCCTAAATCGATCCGGTGACGCGATGGCCGAGCCACACCCCGATGCGCTCATGGCCGCCTGCGATCACCCGGACTGCCTGGCCGATCTGCTGCGCCGCCGGGCGTTTGGCCAGCGCGTGGAGCTGGATGTTGCCGGAAAAAGCCTCGACAGTCTGCTGGCCGAGGCCCGCGAGCGGCATGTCCCGGTGGTCTTGACCTGCAAGAACGCGATTGCGTTGCCAAACAGCACACACACCTCATGAGCAGAGACTCCCCCATGAACGATTCAATTCCCGTGATCATCGCCCTCTCCAAGGGCAAGTTGCTCGAGCCTTCGCTGCAGATGCTCGAAAGAGTCGGCTTCGACCTGACTGCGTTGCGGTCCGGTAGTCGGCGGCTGATGGTGGACGATCCACAGAACAACGTGCGCTTCCTGTCGGCCAAAGGGCCGGATGTGCCGGTGTACGTGGAACATGGCGTGGCCGACGTGGGGATCGCCGGTCGCGACGTCGTGGCGGAAGCACGTTCAGACGTACTGATTCCGCTGTTCCTCGGTTTTGGCCGCTGCCGGATGGTGATTGCCGCCCCTCGCGACTACCAGATTCGTGATCTGCGCTTGGCCACCGACCTGCGAGTCGCCACCAAGTACCCGCACATCGCCCAGCAATGGTTCCGCAGCCGGGGCCTCTCTGCGCGCTTCGTCGGTTTGGGAGGCTCCGTAGAACTGGCCCCAGAAGCGGGCCTGGCAGACATCATCGTAGACATCGTCGAGACCGGACGCACACTGCGCGAGAACAATCTGGTGGAGCTGAAAACCATTTTAGAGATCGAGGCTTGCCTGCTGGTGAACCGGGCCAGCCACAAGCTGCGCTTGGCCGAGATCGACCGGCTCGTCACCGGTGTGGAGCGGGCAATCACAACGCCTGATCAGCCAGAGGATGTGCCGTGAAGGCTTCGGCCATAGCCGGTTCCAACATCGCCCTGCTCAAATACTGGGGCGTGCGAGACTCTGCCCTGAATCTGCCGCTCAACAGCAGTATTTCCATCACCTTGGACAACGCGCACACCGTGACCACAGTGGCCTTCGACCCCCAGCTTGGCGCTGACCGGTTGGAGTTGGACGGGCAGCCGGCGTCCGAGGTCGCGCGCGTGCGGGCCAGCCAGCACCTCGACCACCTGCGCCTGCTGGCCGACGTGTCGTGGCCCGCCCGAATCACCTCGCGGAACAACTTTCCGACCGGCGCCGGGGTCGCGTCGTCTGCATCCGGTTTCGCAGCCCTCACGGTGGCCGGCGCGGCAGCGCTTGGCCTGGACATGTCGGCGCAGGAGCTGAGCCGCCTGGCCCGCCGGGGTTCTGGCTCGGCCTGCCGCTCCCTTTTCGGCGGCTTCGTAGAGTGGATCGCCGGCACGGACGACGCCTCTTCCTTCGCCACCCCCCTGGCGCTGCCCGATCACTGGGCGCTGTGTGACCTCATCGCCGTCGTGGCCGAGGGACACAAAGCAGTCTCCTCGGCGCAGGGCCACCTGCTGGCCGGCTCCAGCCCGCTCTGCGCGGCGCGCGTCCGCGCGGTGGAGGAGGCACTGCCTCACGTGCGGCGCGCGATCCAGGAACGGGACCTGGCCACGCTCGGCCAGATCGTCGAGCGCGATGCCGTAGCGATGCACGCGGTGATGATGACCGGGCAGCCCGGCTTGTTCTACTGGCTGCCGGAAACGCTGCGCGTCATGCTGGCCGTGCGCGCATGGCGGGAAGAAGGCCTGCCCGCGTACTTCACGATTGACGCCGGCCCGAACGTGCACGTGCTGTGTGCAGCGGCCCATGCGGGTGAAGTGATCCGGCGGCTTCAAGACACGCCGGGCGTGCGCCACGTGCTCGAAAACCACCCCGGCCCCGGACCCCGCGTGCTGGACGCTCCGTAGCCTGATGGTCGCTTTGGTCCTCACCACCTGGCTGTACTTCACCGGCAGCCAGATACGCGCGTTAGCAGTCCCCTTGCTGGCCGCAGACCTGGGAGCCAATCGCTTCGAGGTTGGGCTGATCGCCGGGGCGTTTTCGTTGGCCGCAGCCGCCGCGTCCACGCCCTTGGGCCGCCTGTCCGATCACTGGGGGCGGCGTCGCGTCATCCTGATCACGATCCTGACCGGCGGTCTGGCCTCCCTGTTGATGTCCAGCCTGTCCACAGTGATCTGGCTGTACGCTCTCATGGCGTTGGCCGGCCTGTCTACCGGCGGGTTTCTGCCGACGGCGATGGCGCTCACGGGCGACACGGTCCCCGAAGCACAACGCGGCCAGGGCTACGCCTGGCTTACGCTGGCCGCTCACGTTGGGTTGAGCCTCGGGCCGGCGGTCGGAGGCGTCCTCCTTTACCGGCTCGACTTCAGCCCGACGTTTGTGGCCTCCGCGACGGGCTTCGGCCTGGCCTGGCTTTTGGCCTGGCGCTTCGTTTTCAACGCCTCGCTGGATGACGCGTTCGGCCTGACCGTAGAGGGCGCTGCGAGCCAGGATGAGCCTACTTCTCACCCTAGCCTGAGCGACTTGCTGCACAACCGGCGGGTGGTTGCCGTGTGGGTCGCCACGATCGGGCTGGCTTCCGGCACGGGCACGGTGGTCAGCCTGCTGCCACTGTACGCAGTGGAGGCGTCCTACCTGCCGCAAACCATTGGGCTGGTGCTGGCCACCTACTCCGCGGTGAATGCCTTGATCCGCATACCGATCGGCCCCCTGGCGAATGACCGCGCCCGTCGGGGCGTGTGGATCCCTGGCTCGCTGCTGGTGTTCGCTGCCGTGCTGGCATCGGTCACCCAGCCAGGTAATGCGGTGTGGCTCTCGGTGTGGCTGGCCGGTGGCGCTATGGCGGTCGGCACCGCCTATGTCTGCTTGCTCACGGAACTTTCCGACGCGGTGACGCCGGCGATGCGCGGGCTGGCCATGGGCGGGTACAGCACCGTCCTCTACCTGGGGTTCGCGGCAGGACCGGTGATCACCGGCGCTGTCGCCCAGGCCTGGGGATTTACGTGGGGTTTCGGCATCGTCGGTCTGATCGTGGCCGCTGCGGCAGGCGCTACGTGGCTGGTGAGCGCCGGAGAGCGCGCCACCCGCTGAACGCCGGTCTGCGTCGGGGGCGCGGTAGCGAGGAGGGCTCAGGCCAGCCGCCCACGCTTTCCCTCTCATTTGACAGCGGGGCCGTCGTGGTGTAGTATTACCCTACGGCCACCACGCTCGCTCGCCGAGGTCTGCCCTACGGGCAGGCGTCTGCCCGTAGGGCAAGTCGCCCAGCGGCGGGCGTGCTATTTTCGTAATAGCTATGAGGCTGTCGGAGAAGTCTGTTTTCTTCTTATCAGGACACAGATTCTCACAGAGTTAGGGAACTCCAAGAAAATAGTTTTCCCAAACAGATTCTCGATGCAGCCCGCAATAGATCGATAAAGCAATCTGCAAGGGAGTTCCTTGGGCTTTTCCACCTCGGTTGAAGGCATTTCGCGAATTCTAACAGGCTTCGTGATACCTTTCTGGCAGGTTTATTTCTCTGGAAAAGCCTTACACAGATTT
>CAZDTE010000159.1:0-7130 GCA_964508275.1 uncultured Ardenticatenales bacterium | reverse complement strand
GGTTGTGCCGTTGTAGACGTGGCCCTGTAGGGTGTGGAGTTGCGCGGGGGCTGCGCTGGCCTGCCGGGTGCCGCTCCCCGTTGCCAGCAGGAGCCCACACGCGATCACGAAAGCAACGTGAAGTCGGTTTAGCGACATGGTCAGCCTCCTCTCGCTGTCCCGAGTACGGTCGGCGTCAACTGTCCGCCGGCCGGCTCGTATAAGAATGCCCCCATGGCTCGTGCCACGAGCCGGCCAGCAGAGGCAGATAGGCCCAACACGATGGGACCTGGGCGGTGTGCATCACGTCCACCACATCCACCTGGCCGTTGGCATTGACATCCGACAGGCAAGCAGTGGCCGGCGGCGCAACGGTTGACGGCCGGATTGCGTTCCGCCCCCAATACGTCTGGACCACCGTGATCAGCTCGCTCGACGCCACGTCGGCATGGTGGTTCGGGTCCGGCCCGTGCCGGAAATTGAACGCGTCCACCTCCGCGTTCCAGTCCGGCCACGCCGGCTCCCATGCCCAAAAGGCGTAGTTCATGCCTCGCTGCTCGAACAGGCCCATTTCATCGTTCATGAACGCAGCAGCCCCTGGTTCCCAGCGCATCGCCCCGAACTCATTTGCGGCGACCGGCACGCCGTGCGTCGCGGTGAACGTGTCCACGGTGGACAGCAGGTCATCAAGCCAGACCTGGTTGAACTGGTCGTCAATCCCGTCCCAGTCTGTGTCGAACAGACCGGGATAGGTGTTTGTAAGCGGGGATTCCTGGTGGGTGTAGACGAACGGCTCATACTGATGTATCGTGTAGACCGTGTGCGTATCGCTGATCGTCTGCACGTAAGGCAACCAGTTCACCGCACTGTACCCATTGCCGCCGATCAGGATCGGCGTTTCGGGGTCCACTTCGCGGATGGCAGCGACGATGCGGGGATAGAGCTGGTTCCAGTCGTACAGCGTGCCGCCATACTGCGTGTAAAACTCGGCCGGGTCCCAGATGTCCAGGGCATCGTTGACTGCGTCGCTGCCGACGTCGTTGGAATTCGGCTCCACCATCAAGTCGTATCCGGCAACGATGGGGTTATCGCGGTAGCGCTGGGCGGTGTAGCGCCACATCGCGACCCAGGCATCCTGCGCGGCCTGATCCTGCCACACGGAGTCGTTGAGGTAGCTGGTGTCGAACCAACTGTCACCCAGGCAGCAAACGCTGAACTCCGCGCGGCCCGGCCCGGTGCGCACAGAGATCACGGCGAACAGGTCGGCCTGGGCAGCCATGTTCAGCAGGCTGTCCAGATTCGCCTGGATGCTCAGGTCCACCGTGTAGGGGGCAGTCTCGGCGAAGAGGCCGGGGTGGGAGATGTTGACGTAGTTCGCTCCCCATGAGGCCAACTCGTCGAAATCGGCCTGGGTGTAGGGCGGGCCGAGCGGGCCGGGGCCCATGAATTCCGTTCCGTCCAGTTCCGGATAGACTCGCCGCTGGTAGACGTTCGCGCCACGCAGCTTGGCGCCGCCGGTCCAGAGCGACCACTTGTCGAACCCTGGCTCCGGGTTCGTAGCCGGCGTTGGCGTACGCAGCGGTGTCGGCGTGGCTGTCGGGCTCGGTGACGAAGCCATCCCGCGGACCACCACGGCGGCAGCCGTGTGGAGTGTCGGCAGAGTGGCGCTCAAACGTCCGCCCGTGACGGCGTAAGTGAGGGTGCCACCGGCCGCATCCGGTGCGTTCCACGACGCCGATGTCGTCGTGAAGCCAGTTGGCAAGCGCACCGTAATGCCCACATCGCTGTACGTGTGGCTCTGGTTGAAGTTGGCCAGGGGAATGATGACGAATGGGCCGGTCGCGTTCGTGCCTGTCCGTGCTGCGATCAGCACCCGCTCCTTGTCGGCTACCGGCAAGTCGGTGGTCAGCACGTCGCCAGTCACAGCACCGAAAGCGTAGGTGGTGACGCCGGCCAGGGCATTGGTCGCCCGTGGTCGGCACCAGTTGTCCTTCGCGCCCGTGTCTCCGGTTACGGCCAGCTGACCGCCACCGGCCGCGTAGCCGAGCAACAGTGTGGCTTCTGCGTCGCTCAGGCAAGCGGCGTCGGGCAGCACCAGCCAATGGTAGCGGGCCAGCTCGTCCAGCGACCATTGTCCGGTCACGATGTCGAAGGGAATCTGGGCCCTGAGTAGGTCCTGCGCCCGATCCCGGTATGCTTTGACGTAAGTTGTGTCCGCGTAGTCGAACTTGCTGTCGCCGGCGTCCTCACCATCAACGAAGTCGCGGGTTCGCGGGCTGTACCACACCGCCACGTCGGCCAGCGAGGCGCTGTTGTAGGCCAGGTCGGCGTTGGCCGCCAGCCAAGGAAACACCATTAGGCGGCTGCTGGTACTGTCATCTAGCATCTCTGGCCCCTTGGCCTCATAGAAGTTGGCGCCCTCGGCCAGATGCACGCCGGCCTCGCGTAGGCTGTCATCTACCGCCCCAGCGTAGGTCAGAATCCAGCCCGGCTTTCCCTTGTTGGACGCCACACCAAACTTGACCATCAGCGCATAGTCGCGCCACTGCTTGAGCGTGGCGTTGGCCATGCCGGTATTGTCCTGATCCACCGGCTCCAGCTCGTGGGCCGTCGCTACGTGGGGATTGCCGATGAACTCCAACGGGTCCTGGGCGTACTGGGTGACGAAATTGGAGTCTATACCCCAGTTCTCGGTGAAGAAAACCATGTGCGGGTCTACGGCCCGGGCGGCGGCAAACACCTCTTCCGTGAAGCGCGTGATGGACGTGATGCGCCAGCGGATGAACTGTCGCCAGGCCAGATCATCCCAGTTTTTGGCCGGCAGAGCAGAGTGGCCATAGGCAGCCTGGAACGCGGCTTGGCTGTAGGAATCGTAGGAGGGCCACAGTTCATCGAACTGGCCGATGGCGTTCAGCAAGTAGATAACGTCGATCCAAAGCCCGTCTGCGCCGCTGGCGGCAACACCCTCGATACGGTCGATATAGAAGTCCCGGTAAGGCGACTCTGGTGACAGCCAAGTATCCAGATCGTTCTTCGCCAGCCAGAAGATGCCCTGCACGCCGCTGAACTGGACGGTCTTGCCGGTGCGATCAATCTGCATCCACTGCGAATGCTCCGCCGCGGGGTCGCGTCCGGATTGGACACAGCCTTCGCACACCAACTCCAGCCCCGTCAGATACCACACCACTTTGAGCCCTTTGGCATGGGCGCGCGGGAAGACGCGGTCACGCATCAAGGCCAGCACCTGGTTGAACTCGGCTGTGTCAGCCCAGGCAGTGTAGCTCCAGCCGGTCGGCGCGTCGGCGATCAGGACGGTAACGCCTTCGTCGGCTGCCTGCTGCAGCTTGGAATCAATCTGGGCGTCGCTCATGTCCAACTCGAACGAGGCGCCGGCCAGACGGGCAGTGCGTGCCCAGTTGGGCCACTCGAAGCCGTCTTGCGCTGGTGGCGCAGCGATACGCCAAAGGCTGGCCGGAGTGTCTTCGTCCTGGCCAGCGTGCGACTCGAATGCGATCCACTGGCCATCGGGGGACCAGGAGGGCGCACCGTCTTCGTTAGCGGTATCGTGGGTGACACGGGTCGGTGTGCCGCCATCTGCCGAAATGACGAAGATGTTTGGCGTGGGCAGTCCCTCGTAGTCAGAGGAGTAGACGATCTGGCGGCCATCGGGCGACCAACTGGCGTCGGTGTCGCTGGACGAGGCCACCGTAACTTGGCGGAGGCCGCTGCCATCAACCGCCATCGTGAACAGGTTCCAATCGTCGCGGCCCGGCGTACGCCGCTGGAACAGGATGCGGTCGCCGGCGGGCGACCAGTTCGGTTGGCGGTCGTCGGTGCCGCCCCCCGGACCGTCGGTCAGGGTCGTGATGCCGGTACCGTCCGCGCGCACCTTCCAGATGCTGCCTTGCTGCCGGTCGTCCGGCACATCCGCGTCGGCTTCAAAGGCGATCCACTCGCCATCGGGCGACCACGACGGCTCGATGTACCAGGGTGGGCCGGTGTGGGTGGTGATGCGGCTGAAGTCGGTGCCGTTGGGCGCGATGCGCCATAGGTCGTCGGCCTCGGCACGATCGGAGGCGAAGACGATGCGGTCGAGGAGGGCGTTCCACGTGCTGCCGGGCAGGTTGACATTGTCCTGGTCCTCCCACGGCGTCAGGCGGACGGTTTGGCCGCTGCCCAAATCGAGCCGGAACAGGCCGGCCGGGCCGACGTTGTAGCCGTTCTCGAAGCGGGTGAAGACGAGGTGCGTGCCGTTCGGGGAGAAGGCCGGGTTCTGCTCGCTGGCGCCGGCAGGCGGCGTCGTTAGCCGGACCGCTCCGTCGGCGCGCGTCTCGACGGCGGCGGCGCGGGCTGTGGCGTTGCTGTGAGCTTCCACCGTTCGAGGCGGCGGCCGCGTCGTCGGCGCGGCGCAGGCGCCCACGGCCGCCGCCACCATGAGGATCGCAGGCAGCAAGAACCTCAGCGGCAGGCGAGCAGCGCGACGTGGCCCTCGCTGCTTTTTGGCCGGGATTCTACCGTGTGGTGATCGGCAGATACCCGACGTTCTGCACGAGCAATCCCGAAGCATACACATAGACCCATTTGTCACTGAACCAGGCACTCGCGGCCTGAAGGTACTGTCCGGCACTCAACACAAAGTAGGGCGACCCAAAGTGCAGGTGTTGCATGGCGTTGTCGGTGTTTCGGAGCCTCATGAACTGGTTTACCGGGTTCGCTGTTTTGAAGTCCACACTGACCACGGCCGAGGCGCCTGCCCCGCCGTCAGTGACCAGAGTGATGTCTGTGACCAGCAGGTAATAGCCTGTGGGTACCCGCTCGTTGTTGTTTGTGAACAACGTACCGTCGGCCGCATAGCATTTCAACGTTTCTGTGCTTGATTGGGCAAGACTGCTGACCGAGCAGCGAACCGGGACGCCGGTGTTGCCCAGCGATGCTCGTGCCGAGGACGTCCATTGCCAGGAAATGCCCAGAAGCAACAGGACGGCACCAACCCATAGCATTTTCCTCACTCGATCAAACTTCATCATCTGACCTCCTTTTTATGAAGTGGGTGTTCGGTTTAGTAGATTATACATGAAAAAGCCGGCCTTGTCATATTCTCAGGAGTGACTTCTCCTGGTGATTACCCATAAGTCCAGTTTGGCCTACCTTGACCCGTCCAGCACGGGCTGATCACCGCTCATTTCCGGGGAAACGACCGTCATTATGTTGCCATTTCTGGCCATTCTCGAGGTATGCGTAATCACCAGAAAGAGATATTCCACATGGCCGACGAACTGGTCTTCGATACCGTGGCGCTCGATGCGGTCGGTGTTGCCATCCTGCGTTGCTTTGGCACGACGCCACTCGTCGGCCAGGACCCCATCTTCCGGCAAGAGCAGATCGCCCGCGCGGCTGCATTGGGTTTGGGCGTGCGCGGCCCGGAGCAGATCGAGTTGATCACTGACGATCCGGAGAGTGCACAGTACGCCAACGCGGTCCGACAGATTCTGCTGGCCGGTTGAGCAAGTCTCCCCTGATTCTGACACAATTTTGACACCACCGTAGCGCCCTTTTGACTTTGGGATGGTAGAATGGGTTTGCGCAATGACGTTGCACCCCACACCTTCACCGCCTTCGTGTCAGCGCGTCAATCTCCGAGGGTAGGACCGGGGACAGGTTGGCCGTTCCCCCCCACCCCACGAGTCGAAAGGCATGGGCGATGGTTTCATGGACGAAACGCGCCACCCGCCTGTCATCTGGCGGTCGGATCGCAGTGATTGGAGGAGGCCCGGCCGGGAGCTTCTTCGCTCTATTCGCGCTGCACTACGCCCGGCATGTCGGCCTCGATCTCCAGGTGACCATCTTCGAACCGCGCGACTTTTCTCGCAAAGGCCCGCCGGGTTGCAACATGTGCGCGGGTCTCATCCCGATGCGTGTGATCCGGGAATTGGCGAATATCGGCATTGAGATTCCGCCACGCCTGATCCTCAACCGCATCAGTCACTATGCTCTGCACACGGCTGCCGGCCAAATCTTTGTGCCCCAGCCGGACCCGGATGGCGACGTGGTCAGCGTCTACCGAGGGAACGGGCCTGGACACTGTGCGGCGATGAGCGATCAGGTCAGCTTCGACGGGTTCCTGCTTGACGCTGCCCGGGCGCAGGGTGTGGAGGTGATCTCTGGCGCCGTCACCGAGGTCACGCTCCGGCCCCGCCCGCTCGTGCAGACAAAGCGGGGCAGTTTCCCGGCCGATCTGGTCGTGCTGGCGGCCGGCGTGAATCGACGCAAGGTTCGCTTCAACGATTTTCCCTACCGGCCCCCACCGAGGCGCAAGATGGCTCAGACCGAACTTTGCCTGGAGAAAGAAACGGTGGGGCCGACATTTGGGCAGAGCGTGCACGTTTTCCTGCCCCGCGATGGTAGTCTCGAGTTTGGCACGCTGGTTCCCAAGGGTGACTGCATCAACGCATCGCTGTTGGGCAACAAGCTGCCTCTAGGGAGCATTGACCACTTTCTGGCGCTTCCGAGCGTCAAAGCGGTCCTGCCACCGTTCACGAAACGGGCCTGCAGTTGCGAGCCGCGCATCTCTGTGGGTTCCGGACGGCTGCTGTACGGCGAGCGCTTTGTGGCTGTGGGGGATGCGGGAACCACACGCCTCTACAAAAACGGCATTGGAACGGCCCTGCGCACCGCCCGCCGGGCTGCGCATACGGCCGTCCTTCATGGCGTTGCCGAATCCCAGTTCCGTACTCACTATTCGCCGCTATGCCGTGAGATCACCTGGGACAACCGGGCCGGTCGCTTCCTTTTCTCCTTCATCCACGTCTTCCAGCACTATCGTCGGCTGACGTTGCCCCACATGCGTTCCATTGCGGCGGAGCAGTTCTTGTTGCCGGCCAAACGCCTGCACAGCCGCTTGCTCTGGGGCATGTTCACCGGTACGTATGCGTACCGGCCATTGCTGGCGATGGCGTGTCACCCGGCTCTGCAAATCCGACTCGCCCGCCACCTCGTGCAGGGTCTATTCGGCACGCCCCAAGACCAACGCGCGTTGACCAGGATGTAACGTTCTTTTGCGGTAAGCGTTCAGGGACTACCCCGGAAACATCTGCTTACTCTCTATCTTGCCACGGATTACACAGATTTTCACGAATTTCTTGTTTTTCCGT
>CAZDTE010000158.1:0-7318 GCA_964508275.1 uncultured Ardenticatenales bacterium | reverse complement strand
CCTAACCTGAGGTTAGGGCCTAACCCCCCAACTTTGGGGGTGCATGTTCCCCCAGAATTGGGGGCCGGGGGGCGTTCCCCAAGTCATAGTTACGAGACCACCCTCCACTTACTGACGATGACATTGACCAGTGTACCACAGGTTCGCCCAACCGTCAAGACTCCGCCGAGGCGGCAAACCCTCTGCGCTCTCGGCGTCTCTGCGGTACAGTAGCTCCGCCGGCGCTATCGCCCGGTCATGGACACCACAAGAGATTACGCTTCGCGGCAAGAAAGGTTGCTCCGCCCCCGACCAAATCCCGCATCGCCACGCGATTTGTCTGATCTCGGTGCCCGCGTTATAATGGACACGATAGCAATTGCTGGCCCACCCGATCCGGAAGGAGCACAGGTTATCGTGACGATCCGTTCGCCGGAGTCCCCACGCCGGACTCGTTCCAACAGCGCCCGCGCTATCACCCTGGCCGCGCTCTCCGCCGCGGCGTTGGCCATCGTTTGCCTGCTCGCCTTCCGCCTGGTCCGCGACCGGCAAAACACCGACCGCGGCATCGTCTGGGGCTTACCGCCGCGCATCCCCCTCGCCGGCGTCTATCCGTGGGGCGTGAACTTCGCGCCGGCCCGCTACGCAAACGATAGCGCCCTCGACGAGACCCTCGACGAGGCGCTCGCCACGGCCTCCCGTGCCGGCCTCCGCTGGGTGCGCATCACCTTCCCTTGGGCAGAGATTGAGCCGACGCGCGCCGGCTATCGCTGGGAGCAGGCCGACCACTGGATCGCCGCGCTCCGCCGCTCCGGCCTCCAGCTCATCGCCGTGCTCGACACCTCGCCCGCCTGGGCCCGTGCATCGGAAGACGCTGACGAGCCATCCGCTCCGCCGCTGCACTACGAGGACTTCGGGCACTTCGCCGCTGCCTTTTCTGCGCGCTACTCGAATACGGTAGCCGCCTACCAAGTCTGGGACGAGCCGAACATCGCCCCGCACTGGGGCAACCAGTTCGTGGACCCGGTTGCCTATGCCTTTCTCCTGCGCACGGCGGCACGCGAGATCCGGGCCGCTGACTCTCAGGCCGTGATCGTCGCCGCCGCGCTGGCCCCGACCACCGAGCCGGGCGGCCTCAACATGAACGAGGTGCTGTTCTTACGCGGCATGTACGGCGTCGGCGCGGCCCGCGACTTCGACGTGCTCGCCGCCGAGCCGTACGGCTTCCGCACCGGACCCGACGACCGTCGGGTACACGCCGACCTGCTCAGCTTCTCCCGTGTTCTGCTGCTGCGCGAAGAGATGGTCGACTGGGGCGACCGCGAGAAGCCGATTTGGGCCACGGCGTTCGGCTGGAATGCGCTACCGCCCGACTGGGCCGGACGACCGTCGCTCTGGGGCACAACCACGCCCGAAGTGCAAGCCGACTACACCGTGCAGGCGGTCGAGCGGGCGCAGGCCGAGTGGCCCTGGATGGGCGTCATGCTCCTGCCGGCTTTCCAGCCAGACGCTCCGCTTGACGACCCGCACTGGGGCTTTGCCCTTCTCGGCCCAGACGAAAGCCCCACCCCGTTGTACGAGCAGTTGGTGGAACGGGCGAAATCGCCCTGGTTCGCCGGCCCCGGCTGGTATCCGGTCGACAGCACACCCAGGACCACACCGGTTTCCCTGACGCACCCCGCCCTCAGCTTCCAGGGCGCACGGCTCGACCTGATCGTGCAGGCGCCGCTCCACCTTCAGGCCGCGATCGACGGCAAGCCGCACGGCCGTGAGTTGGTAGCCCCGCTGCGTGGGCGTCAGCGGCTTACGCTGGCCCGTGGCCTGCCCGATGGCCCCCACCGTGCCGAAGTCATGATCGCCCAGGCCGGCGCCGCCAGCAACATCCTGGCCCTCGTCGTGTCGCGCGAGCGAGCCAGCGGCGGCTACTACCTCCGCCTGCTGGGCCTGCTGGTCGCCGGTGCGATCATGACCTGGCGACTGGCCCTGTCCCTGCGGAGCCTGGAACCGCCACTGGCATGGCGTGGCACGCTGGCGTCGCTGAATCGCCAGAGCGACTGGGCCTACGTGCTGGTCATGGCCATGGCGGTGGCCGGGTTTTTCGGCGCGCCTGGCTGGCCGCTCATCCTGATCGCTGCCTTGGTCACCGGTATTCTGTACGCACAGCGGCCCGCAGCCGGCCTCGTGGCGACCAGCTTCGCGATCCCCTTCTTCCTGCTCCCCAAGGTCATGCCGAACGGGATGCAGTTTTCCCTCGTGGAAATCCTGACCATGGTCGGGGCAGCCGCCTGGGTCGTGCGCAAGGTCAGCTCGCCACTGTGGTGGGACGTCCCCGATCCCGTCACCGCCCAGAACAATTCCGCGCCCGCCGATCACTGGCGACAAGCGCTGGACCTCGCCGTGCTGGCCTCCGTTCTGCTCGGCCTGCTTTCCCTCACCTGGGCGACAAACTTCGGCACCGCAGCTCGCCAATTCCGCGTGGTCGTCCTGGAGCCGGCGATGCTCTACGCGCTCATCCGCGTCTTCACGCGGAAGCGAAGGGACGCGATGCGCCTGATCGATGCGCTGCTCGCCGCCGGCCTGGCACTCTCTCTGCACGCGCTGTGGCAGGCGGCGACCGGCACCGGCCTGATCACCGCCGAAGGGGTGATGCGTGTGCGGTCCGTTTACGGCTCGCCAAACAACCTGGCCCTTTTCCTAGGCCGGGTCCTGCCGATCAGCCTGGCGCTCGTGGCGTTCGGCCCTCCGTCGCGGCGGCGTTACGCGTACGGCCTGGCCACCATCCCGATAGCAGCGGCGCTGTTCCTCACCTTCTCGCGGGGCGCATGGCTGGTTGGGGTGCCTGCCGCTGTGGTCCTACTCGCCTGGCAAGGCAGCCGCCGCCTGCGAGCCACGTTTACGGCCCTCATTCTCCTTGGGCTGGCCGCGCTGGTCCCCTTCGCCGGCACCGAACGACTGACCTCGCTCCTGAACCTGCGCGCCGGTACAACCTCGCTGCGGATCAACCTCTGGGCGTCAACCTGGCAAATGATCCGCGAACATCCGTGGGGCGGCGTCGGGTTAGACAACTTCCTCTACCTGTACCCGCGCTACATCCGGCCGGCCGCTTGGGGCGAACCGACGCTATCCCACCCCCACAACCTGTTGCTGCACTTCTTGGTCGCCTTGGGGGTTTTGGGACTGGCCATCTTTCTCTGCCAACAGACGCTGTTCTGGCGTCGTGTCTGGCCACGCCTGCGGCGCTCGTCCGGCTGGGACCGCGCCCTCCTGCTCGCCCTGGCTGCCAGCATGACCGATTTCCTGGCTCACGGCTTGATCGATCATTCATACTTTCTGGTTGACCTGGCCTTTGTCTACATGCTCACCCTGGGCTTGGTCACAAACCTGTCCAGCGGAGGAAACCAAACTGGCTGAGTACCGCTGCTTACGCTGTGCGCACACCGAACCGGACGATGGCTGGCTCTGGCGCTGTCCAGAATGCGAAGGGCCCATCGCCCTGGCAGGGGGGGGGACCAAGGGGGGAGAAATGTGGCCCCATTCTCATCCTTGCCGGCCACAAGCAGGTCTCCCGACCGAGCCCTGAGCGGTTCTGGCCTCTGTCGGGAGACCTCGGCGAGCGAGCGGGGCGGTTCGTGAACCGCCCCTACGTGGTCTCTTCCCTACGGAACACCAACTCGTCGCCCTCCACATCGACGCGCACCGCATCGCCGGCCTCGAACTCGCCGGCCAGCAGCTTCCGCGAGAGCGGTGTCTCGACGTAGCGCTGGATCGTGCGGCGCAACGGGCGGGCGCCAAATTGTGGATCGTAGCCGCGCTTGGCCAGCCACTTTCGCGCCGCCTCTGTCATCTGGATCGCCAACTCCTGGTCGGCCAACCGCTCCGCCAATTCGGCGACCTGCAGGTCCACGATCTGCTCGATCTGCTCGCGCGTAAGCAACTCGAAAACGATCACCTCGTCAACGCGGTTCAGGAACTCCGGCCGGAAGGTTCGTTTAAGAGCTTCTTTCGTCTCGTCGTCTTTCAACATCTCCTCGTCGCCCCGTGCCCCGATGCGGAATCCCAGCGGCCCCCCGCGAGTGAGATAGCGCGTGCCTAAGTTGCTGGTCATGATGATCACGGTGTTGCGGAAATCAACCGTCCGGCCCTGCCCGTCAGTGAGCCGGCCGTCGTCCAGAACTTGCAACATCACGTTGAAGATTTCCGGGTGCGCCTTCTCAATTTCGTCGAAGAGCACCACCTGGAATGGCCGCCGGCGCACCGCCTCCGTAAGCTGGCCGCCCTCGCCGTAGCCAACGTAGCCGGGCGGCGAGCCGATCAACCGGGAGACGGTGTGCTGCTCGCGGTACTCGCTCATGTCCACGCGCACCAAAGCCTCCTCATCGTCGAAGAGGAACTCGGCCAGAGACTTGGCCAACTCCGTCTTGCCGACACCGGTCGGTCCGAGGAAAATAAAGCTGCCGATCGGCCGGCGCGGGTCCTTCAGGCCAGAGCGTCCGCGCCGGATGGCATCGGACACCGCGGATACCGCCTCCTCTTGCCCGATAATGCGCCGGTGGAGGGCCTCCTCCATGTCGAGCAGCTTGTCTGCCTCCGACTTGAGCATCCGGTTCACCGGGATGCCGGTCCAACTGGCCACCACCTCGGCGATATCTTCGCGCTCCACGACATCGTCCAGGTCCTGTTCCTCGCGCCAGGCATCAACCTTTGCGCGCAAATCCTCCTCCAGCTTCAGCCGCACGCTCTTGACCTCCGCTGCTGCCTCATAGTCACGTTGTTGCCAGGCGGACTCCTCCTCCTCGATCAGCCGGTCAACCTCCGCTTTTTCCTCACGCAGTTCCTCGGGCATGTTGTAGACATCCACGCGCAGTTTGGCCGCCGCTTCGTCAATCAAATCGATCGCTTTGTCCGGCAAGAACCGTTCGGTGACGTAGCGATGTGAAAGGCGCGCCGCCGACTCAATCGCCTCGTCGTCGATCACCACGTGGTGGTGAGCCTCATAGCGATACTTGAGCCCCTTGAGCATCTCCACCGTCTCTTCAACCGACGGTTCCTCAACGTACACCGGAGAAAACCGCCGCTCCAACGCGCGGTCGCTTTCAATGTAGTTGCGGTAATCATCGAGGGTTGTTGCGCCGATGGCCTGCAACTCGCCGCGTGCCAGCGCCGGCTTCATCATGTCGCTCGCGTCTAGCGCGCCTTGGGCAGAGCCGGCGCCGACCACCGAGTGGATCTCGTCAATGAACAGCACGATCTCCCCTTCCGCAGCGCGCACCTCGTCCAGCACGGCCTTCAGCCGCTCCTCGAACTCCCCACGGAAGCGCGATCCGGCGACCATGCCGCCCAGGTCCAGCTCGATCAGCCGGCGATCCTGCAGGTGCTCGGGCACATCACCGGCGATGATGCGCCGGGCCAGCCCTTCGACAATGGCCGTCTTGCCGACCCCTGGCTCACCGATCAGCACCGGGTTGTTTTTCGTGCGCCGCGCCAGCACGCGCATCACACGCAAGATTTCCGCCTCCCGCCCGATGACCGGATCAAGCTTATCATCCCTCGCGAGTTGGGTCAGATCGCGCCCGTATTTTTCCAGGATACGGTACTTCGTTTCGGCAAACGGATCGGTAACCTTGCTCCCGCCACGCACACTCTCAACGGCCTTCAGCACCTTCTCCTTCGTCAGACCCATCTCCCGGAAAAGTGCGGCGGCAGGACCTTGCTGAATCTCCATGATGCCGAGCAGGAGATGCTCGGTGGAGATGTACTGATCGCCCAGGCGATCCGCCTCTTGACCGGCCAACCCGGCCAAGTGCTGCACACGTGGTGTGACATAGATCTGCGCCATGCCGCCGCCGTTTGTATATGATTTCGGAGCCGCGGACAAGATGTCATCGAGACGGCGCTTCATCATGTCCACATCAACTCCGGCGGCCTGCATAACCCCCACCACCGTACCGTCCTGTTGCTCCAACAGCGCCAATAGAATATGCTCAATGTCGAGCTGGCTGTGTTGGTAACGCATCAGAATCTCTTGCGAACGGGCGATCGCATCCTGCGCCCGTTCGGTGAAACGATCAAATCGCATCATGGCTAAAGTATCACTCCTCGTCTGTTTGTTTATACGGTAGCACCGCACTTCACCGTGGTTGTCGCAAAGATGTCCTGTCGGTGGCTCTGGATACACGAGACACCGGGGCAGGTTTGAAACAACACACCTGACCCTACAAACGTGATTACGCCGCGTGTTACGTGTTCCGGGTTGCTCAATCCGTCATGACCACGCTTAATTGTACACGTGTTTTGTTAGACCAATGCATGAGGAATGTTGGAGTTATGTTAACGCACAGGTTGCCGATCCAAAGGCCACAACGCTGCGACGAAAAAAGTCTCCATGAGCGCGGCGCTCGCTCCAGGGCTGCGTCTGGCGGCAGCGCCGGAATCCCTATCCCGGCGCCCACCGGACACGCTATGCTCACAACAGTTCGCTGAAGACCTCATCAGGGATGTCCACGTTGGCGAAGACGCGTTGCACGTCATCCAGGTCCTCCAGGGCTTCCACAAGGCGTACGACCCGGATCGTCTCCTCTTTCTCGAGTTCCAGCAGAGTGTGCGGCACCATCTCCAACTCCGCCTCAGACACAGGCATGTCGTTGGCCTCTAGTTGTTCGCGCACCTGTTGGAAGTCCGCAACTTCCGTGTACACTTCCACGACGTCATCCTCGATACGCACGTCATCAGCACCGCTGTCGATAGCCGTGAGCGCCAGTTCTTCAGCATCTCCGCCGTCGACAACATCAATCATAATCACGCCTTTTCTGGCGAATTGCCAGGCGACGGATCCCGCTTCGCCGAGATGAGCGTTGTGGCGGCGTAACTCCCGACGAAGGTGGGCTACCGTGCGGTTGCGGTTATCCGTGAGTACCTGCACCATCATAGCCACCCCATTTGGGGCATGGGCCTCGTAGAATGCTTCTTCCAGGAGATCACCTTTCAGCTCGCCTGTTCCTCGCTTGATAGCTCGCTCGATGTTATCTTTCGGCATGTTAGCCGATCGAGCCTTTTCGATCGCCAAGCGCAGGGTGAAGTTCACATTTGGGTCACCCCCGCCCTGCCGGGCGGCAATCTCTATCTCCCGCGCCAACTTGGTGAACAGTTGGCCCCGCTTGGCATCAGCGGCCCCCTTCTTCCGCTTGATTGTAGACCACTTGGAATGTCCAGACATTGTCTCTCCTCTTCCTGCAAGCCTTCAGTGCTCAGCCGACAGCGGTTTGTTTGTTAGTGATGTTTCGACCTAGGCTTTTCCAGAGAAATAAACCTGCCAGAAAGGTATCACGAAGCCTGTTAGAAT
>CAZDTE010000157.1:0-7327 GCA_964508275.1 uncultured Ardenticatenales bacterium | reverse complement strand
AGGGAGTTCCTTGGGCTTTTCCACCTCGTTGGAAGACATTTAGCGAATTCTAACAATCTTCGTGATACCTTTCTGGAAGGGTTATTTCTCTGGAAAAGCCTAATCCGAACCGATGAATGGCATAAAGAGCACCTGTCCAGACCCGACCGGAACGTAATACAGCTCCACGCCGTGCAACAAGGGCGTCGTGGATGAGATCGTTGAAGACAGGACCACTTGATAAGCGAACTGTTGAGCAACCAAAGCCGGCAGAGTGTACGTGATTTTGGTCGTGTTCGTCAAGACGTCAACCGTGCGGCCGGCCGCGACCAGCGGTTGCCCCAACCCATCGGTCGTGGCCCACGGCTGTGCCGGATCGGAGTTGAAAGCAAACGTCATCGTGACCGCCGCTGTGTCCGAAATCGCCGTTTCCAGCACCAGTTGCTGCGGAAAGCTGCCGGCCGGCAGGGGAAGGGTGTGCGAGAATGTCCCTTGCGGGACATACTGCACAGCCAACCCCCGCGTCGGCGCCGCGAAGACGCCGGCCTGGGGCAGCGCGTGCGTGTCGGCGCCACCGATGGCGAAAATGTGGTCATCGGCCCAGGCGGCAGCAAGCGCATAGCGCGGCGCAGGCAGCGCGAAGGTGTCTCGCCAGACGGGCTGCTCATCTGGCCAGTCGTACACGTAGCCGGGCGCATCCGCATCCAGCAGCAGACTGATCACGGCTGCCCGGTGACCGCTCGTCTGGGTCGGTCCCACGCCGCCGAGCAGCACGATCTGGTCATTCACTTGCGTCGCGGCCATCGCCATGAAGGCTTCGGGCAGCGACACGGGAGCGATCCCCCACGACGTCAGCGTGCCGTCGGGCCGGACATCGGCGTAATACACGTTAGGGTTGCCCTCGCCGGCTGCGCTGCTTCCACCGATCACGAACAGGGTCGCCTGGCCGTTCGGGTGACGGTACAGTGCGGTCGCGGCGAAGGCGAGCGGAATTGGCAGGGCCGGCTCGGCGACAAACGCGCCGATGCTCCCGTCTGGGCCAATCGGCGCCCGGTGTACTGCGTCGTGGAGCAGGTCGCCTCCGGTTTGGGCTGTCTGTCCGCCCAGAAAATACAACTGCTGGTTGTTGATCGCGCCCATGGCGTAGTGTGCCGCGTACGGCAGCCGCACGGTCTCCGTGACCCACGAACTGATGTTGCCATCCGGCTGCACCGCTCCTCGGTAGATCGTGTCCTGCGAAGGATAATCGAATCCCTCATGCGTGAATCCGCCCAGGACGTAGACGAACTGGCCGGACAGGTCGGAGAGCGCCACATGGCCGGCCAGTTTCATGGGCAACCCTTGGGAAAGTGTTTGCCAGGGTTCCAGTACGCCGGTGTCGGAAGCCACGGAGGCGGTGTAGACGGCGCTGGTGGGGTTGAAGTTCGCACCCAGGCCGCCAATCGCGTACAGGCGGTCTGAGATCACGGCGACTGCCAGTTGGCTGCGGGGCGCGGGGAGCGACGCGGCCTGCTCCCACTGACCGGTCACGCCGACAGGGAGTAACTGCACCTCTCCCCCGGCGGCGCCAATGACCTGGGCAAGAGTCAACTGGCCCGTTTCGAAATCTGTCACTGTAGAATGTGTTAGAGCCGGTGTCGCCGGTTGAGCGGCCAGCTTGCGTATTCCTCCAATCAGGACTGCCTGTACCACCGTCATCAGTCCAACAAGAAACAGAATCAGCCCCTTCTGAAAGAGCTGATTCTTGGGAGACGAGTCCCCCAACCCGAACGGCAACTCCCCACCGCAGTCGTCTAAATGGTTGCGTTGTAGCTTCCCCTGTCGTGGTGGACGTTGCGTGCGAGCTCGCGGCGACGGCACGCGTTCCATGTTGTTACTGGGTCAACTTGATGATGATCACACCGTTGTCTTCCGTTCCCCCCATTTCTCCCTGGGGAGCAACGTACTGCACGAAATGTCCTCGGATGTATTTGTCATCACCATGATCGTGCACTTCGGTTACCTCGAAGGCAGCGAAGGAAATGATATTGTAATAATGCTTGTCGTTATAGGTGCCGTTTGTCGTGTATGTGTCAATGATGACCGCGTAGGACGGGTCGCACCAGCCACATTGTCCATACACCGGGTTGTTATGACACTGGCCCGGATTAGGGCCCGGATCGTATGTGCCGCCATAGTCGCGATGGTTGCCAGGGTCGTCATTGCAGATCGAGTCGGTCGTGTAGTGATAAGCGATGTCGTACACCGGCAGGATGAGCACCTGACCAACGTGCGCCTCTTTCAGAATGTGATGCGCATCGCGCGGCGGTACGCGGTGCTCCTGTGGCCAGCCGTACTGCCCGCCTGGGTCGCCTTGCAGCCGTGTCCGCTCGAAGACCGCTTCGGTTCGGAAACCGTCCCGCATCCATTGCTTGAGCTGAGCGTCGCTGGTGTTGCACTTGTTGGGGAACTCGCACCCGGGATCGATGAATGCGAAGAACGCACCGGTGAAGTCCCCGCTCTCCGGGCTGCTGCTTGTCAGAGAATACTGCATCCCGCTGTCCCCGTGATGCTCGTCCCCGTCATCATCATCGCCCTCGTGGTCGTCGTCATCACCATCCCCGCCGTCGTCATCGTCACCGCCCTCGCCGCATTCATGGTGCTCACAGTCTTGCCCCCAAAACGTGTAGGTGACACCGTACTGAAAGTCGAAATCGGCGATGGCCAGCGGCGACACGCCCACGACGGAACTGGCCGCGCCGAACTGCGCTGTCGCTTCGGCCAGCACGTTGAAGGATGACCGCCCGATGATACCGGCCACGAAACTCCCGAATTGATGACCCACGACCACGCGCACGCCATTTGTCCAATCGGGCGTGGCCTGGTTCAGGCATTGGATCGGCACATCGCGCGGGGTGTAGAACATGGTAACCTGATCGCTGTCAGCGCCGTGCCGGGTAACGGCATATTCACGGATGGTCGAACAGAGGGCCAGTTCACTTGTCTGGCCACTTGCCAGGGCCACAGCACCGGCGATGGCTGCACCGTCCGCGGCGTTCTGCATCCGCCGTCGCTGCAAGTAGTTGTTGCTGCCGTCAATCGCCAGTGCGAGGAACCCCAACAGGCTGGCAAGGATCAGGGCCATGAGCACCATGGATTGCCCTTGTTCGTTACGTGTCATTCGCTTCATTATCAATCCGCTCCTTGTGGCGGCCACCCTCGTGTCCTACTGACGGGTTCACTGAGCCTAGTTGCTACGCACAGGCTGCACGGCCCTGGCCTGCAACTGCATACTGGCCTGCCCCGTGAAACTCGAAAAGAAAGGCGTTAGCCAATCATAGTTGTACTGCACGGTCACGGTGATCGTATCCCCAAGGCTTGGATATACGGGATCACTGAGCTCAATGTCCACGGACGTAATCTGGCTGGTGTCAATGAAGCCCTGCTGGCTTTCGTGCCGCGTGCGATAGTCCACGTTGTCCGGGTCGGCGCACGACGCGCCGCTGTAGGCAAAAGAACACGAGGGGTAGAAGGAACCGTATGCCGCGCCCTCTCCGGCCGCATTGCCTAGCGCCACATAGGTGAAGTAGGCGCGGCCCAGGTCCGCAATGCCCATGACCAGCAGCATCAGGACCGTGATGCCAAGAGCCAGTTCTACCAGGCCCTGGCCGCCCTCCTCCCGCATCCGTCGTTTCCAACCCATCCTCAAATCTTCCTCGTCCTTCAACGCCTGCTTTGACAATAGCCCACTGAGTCGTCATGGCGAGGAGCCGCGTAGCGGCGACGGACGGACGCTTCGCGCCTGTCTGGAACAGACAGGCCCTCGCAATGACAGACCGGTTTTCGTTACTGTTGGTAAGCGCCGCGCGCTCATGGACCGCTGCTTCGCGCTTGCCTCGTCATTACGGCACCGGCGTGCTGGTCGCTGCCGGCGGGATGCACGGACCGGGCGTCACATTAACCGAGTTCTGCCCGACTTTGCTCGGCGAGGCGTGGATGTACGGGATGGTGACGCCGCCGTATCCGGCCGGGTCGAACGCCGACTTGAGTATCTCAACCTCATACCAAACGGTGAAGTCCCAGTTCGGGTAGCTCGGGTCGCCTGGCGCCGGCGAATCGGTCGTCATGCCCGGGTACGATCGGAGATTGGCCGCCATTGATGTGTCGTAGCTCAGCACCCAAGACGCCTGGCCGATGGCCACGCTACCATCACCGCCGGTAACGCCGTGCGATGTCCCGTCGGCCTCGATGTAATCGAGGAACAGGTCTATCACGTTCTGGTTTTGGCCGTCGTAAAGCAGGAACTCGGCGCGGTCGCTCTTGTACAGGTCTTGGAATGTATGCTGTTTGAGGCTGCCCTTTTTCCAGTAGTCGGACGAATTCGCTCCGTAGGTGTTGTCCACGAAGTTCGGGTCGAGTGTGAGCCGCACCTGCAGGGAGTTGCCCAGATCGGAGACGGTGAGTGTCGTGTAGAGTTGGCCTGGTCCATGCTGCGGATCCGGGTTCGTCGAGACGTAGCAGATGTCACCGGTCGGGTTTGGCGTCGGGGCCACCGACGTGGGCGTCGCCGCCGCCGAAGTGGCGGTAGGTGGCGGCCCACTCTGCGTCGTGGCCGTCGCCGTCGGATACGGCACGCACGGCCCCGGCTGCACGCTGACGGTGTTTTGGCCGACCCGGCTTGGCGAGGCGTGGATGTACGGGATCGTCACGTAGTCGTAGCCCGCGCTGCCGAAGGCCGCCTTGTCCACCACCACGGTGTAGATCACGTCGAATATCCAATTCGGGTAGCTGGCGTTGGGCGTGTAGTTCGCGCCGGTAACCGGTGAGTCGACAGTCATGTTCGGGTAGGCCGCACTGTTCAGGTTGTAGTCCAGCGATGTGGAGGAACTCAGTACCCAGGCCGCGCTGCCGACATTCACACTGCCGTCACCGCCGGTCACGCCTTGAGAGGCATAACCGGAAGGCGCTCCCCCATCCACATCCAGGTAATCCACCGAAATGTCCATAACCGGCGAGCTGTTGCCCACAGCGTAGAACAGGAACTGGGCCCGGTCGCTCTTCCAGAGGTCCTGGAACGTATGTTGCTTGAGCTGGCCATTCTTCCAGTACTCAGATGTGTTGGCTCCGTAGGTGTTGTCCACGAATTCTTTATCCAACACCAGTTGCACCTGGAGGGAGCTGCCCAGGTCGGTTACGTGGATCTGGGTGTAGAAGTACTGGGGGCCCTGGCCAGGATAGGCCGGGTTGTCCGAGACGTAGCAAATCTCCTGGCTGGCACCCGGTGTTGGCGTATGCGTGGCCGGCCCCGACGGTGTAGCCGTGGCTCCGCCTTCTGGCGTGGCTGTCGGGCCCTCGCTGCCGCCGCTGCCGCTGGTTGAGACACTGCAACCGCCGACGAAGTAGAATGTGACCATGAAGTCGCTCATGTTGAAGGCACTGGCTAGGTCTATTGGGCCGGAATCGAAGTCCATCTCCCAGACCTTGCTGTTGTTCTTCCTTATCATCCTGTCGCCGGTGAAGTTGGAGACGTCGGTCGGCGAGGAATGGCTATCGCCGTTCCAGATTTTGTCTCCACCCAGTTTGAACCAGTCCACCTTCATGTTGGGATAGCCGCTGTTCGGCCAGGTGAAGACGATCCGCTCCAGTTCCGCGTCGTCGTCGGTGCCGTTGCTGATCGTCGTTTGCAGGTGATCGGTGTTGCCCGAGACGGTGACCAGTTGGCTGGCCGACAGGTCGGCGCACTGTGGCGACGTTGTCGGCACCGGAGGCGACTCTGGCGTGTTCGTCGGTGGCGGTGTGGGCTCCGGACCGAAATCACTGCTGCCTGTCGAGCTAACAGCGCAGCCCCCCTCGAAGTAGATGGTCACTGAGAAGCTGGACAGGTTGAAGAGGTCGGTCAGCGGCTTGGGACCATGATCCATCTTCGCCTTCCAGGTTGCCGTATGGCCGTGTTCGATCTCCCGGTGGTGGTCGTCACCAGAGAGGGTCACGTCGGTGGGCGGAGAGTTGCTGCCGTCATCCCAGAGTTTGTTGTTGTCTAACTTGAATTCCTTCACCCGCATATCCGGATAGTTGTCGCTGGTGGGCCAGTTGAAGACGATGCGGGTGATCTTTTCTTTGCCGTTGTCGTTGTTGTTGGCTAGGCTCACCCGGAGCTCTTCGTCGCCGTGTATGGTCATCTCGCTGGCGGCGATGCCGGAGCATTGCGCCGGCGGCGTCATCGTCGGCGTGCTGGTTGGCTCGTCCGGCGGCGGTGGGGCGTAGCCGCAATCGGCAATCTGAATCAGGATCGAATCGGTTTGCCCCGTCTCCGGGACGATGGCGAACACCCGGTAGCGTCCCAACCCCTCGTTGCCGCCGTTCAGGTCGTCCGGTTCGACCAGCACAGACTGATGCGCGTTGAAGTCGTCCAGGTGCCAGTTGGCGACCGGTGAAGTTTGCGTCTCATAGTAGAAGTTGTAATCCACGCCGACCGGCACCGTCTGCACATAGTTGCTCAGGGTGAAGGACTGCCACACACACACCGTCAGGTTGCTGGTCGTGAACCAGATGTCCCCTTCGGGGTTGGGAGACGGTGTTGGCGTGAAGGTCAGTGTCGGCTGCGGCGGGAAGGTTGGCGCGCTGTCCTGCCATGGCGGAGCCATGCCTCCCGAGCCGACAATGGTACGCGCCGAAACGAAGTTGATCGTGAGGCCGGGCAGAATGCGGTTAATGAAGGGGGTGAAGGGATGAAAGTCGTAGCTGGGAGTCACGACGACGCGGTAGTCGCCGGGGATGGTCTCCGAGTAGCTGACATCGTGCCCAAACACACCATCGTCGTACGAGATCGCCACGTGCACGTCATCCGCCGGCATGCTGACGATCTTCGCCCGTGCGGCCGTAATGATGCCCAACGTGTCTCCAGGATTGGCCGCACCATAGCGGGACCCCTCGCGTGCCGCGTTCGAGAGATTGCTCCAGAGGAACATCGCACGGCCCAAATCGACGATTCCTGAAATGATGATTAGCAATATCGGCAGCACAAGCGCGAACTCTACCAGGCTCTGCCCTTTTTGTCTTCTCTTCATGATTCCCATCCTCCACCCCTCGATCCAAAACTGGACGGGCAGTAACGCAGCGAAGCGGTGGTGATCGTGACGACATGCTGGAGATGGCAGGTCGACTGTAGACTCCACCTAAGGAGTCGTCCAGAATTAGGTCCGCACTTTTCATGGTGTTTCCACGGTGAAAAGTACGAAGTTGTTTCTGGACAAGTCCTAATGACATTATAGGACAAATGACCCTGACCCGCAATAGGATTGTAGTACCACGGTTTGCAGGGTCTTCTTTCGTTCGAAGCTCGCACGGCCCGCGCGGGCCTGCGCATAGG
>CAZDTE010000156.1:0-7383 GCA_964508275.1 uncultured Ardenticatenales bacterium | reverse complement strand
TCCCGACCAAGTTACTGCTCAGGCCGACCCCCCCAGCCCCCCAATCCTGGGGGGAAATCGATTTGCTCCCCCCAGGATTGGGGGGCTGGGGGGCTATTCTCGCTGCGTGCCTGAACAGTAACCCGACAAAAATGATTTCGAATTCGACCTCTCCAGTATACACGATTTCTTGGAAATCTACAAGGTGTCGGGCAGAGTCCGCCAGTTTGACAAAACATGGGAAATATGGCACTATTAGAGGCGTTTGCACGGGCATGTTACACGTTTGGAAAGCGTTCGGCTGCCGGCGATCAGCATTGTGTCCGTGTTGTGTATTGCGTGTTGGCGCAAAGTGCGTGCTTCATCCACGCAACACGTAGCACGCAGCACGTTGTGCCGGTGCGGCTGACGGCTGATTGCTGACTGCTGAGGGCTTTGGTAGAAAGGAAAACGTATGAGCGGACAGGTTGTCGTTACCGCCCCTCCGGATGATGCAGCGATGGACGATGCCATGATCGAAGAGCAAGTCCAACGCCAAGCGCAGGTCACGACTTTCGACAAGCTGCTTGGTTCTCTGGATAAGATCTACAACTGGGGCCGGCGCTCCTCCTTGTGGCCTCTGCAGTTTGGGGTTGCCTGTTGTGCCATCGAGTTTATTTGCGCGGCTGCCTCCCGTTACGATCTGGATCGGTTCGGCGCCGGCCTGACCCGCGCTTCCCCGCGCCAGGCAGACGTGCTGATCGTTTCGGGCACCGTCACCAAGAAGATGGTGCCCAAGCTTGTGCGCCTCTACAACCAGATGGCGGAGCCAAAGTACGTCATTTCGATGGGTGCCTGTGCCACCGGTGGCGGGCCGTTCAAGGAGGGCTACAACGTCGTGTCGGGAATCGACAAATTCCTGCCTGTTGACGTTTACATCCCCGGTTGCCCACCTACCCCCCAGGCATTCCTTCACGGCCTGATGGCCCTGCAGGCCAAGATCGATGGCCAGTCGATCAAAGACTTGCCTTGGTACGGCAAGGAAGCCATTCCGGCTAGCGCCGAACCGCTCATGGGCCCCGACCTGATCGACCCAGCACAGATTCCGCTCATTCGGCAACAAGCTCTGGCCGGGGCGGAGCCCACGCTGGCGGAGCCGGAAGGCAAGAAGAAACACAAGCCCAAGCCGAAACTGGCCGCTATCCCAGAAGATGAAAAGGAACGCGCTTCCCAAGCAGCCGCCCTGGTTAATGAAACGCTGGGTGAAGGCACAGTGGAGGCGAATGACCACGCCCTCGTCGTGCCCTCGGAAAAGCTGCTGGACGTCGCCCGCTTCCTGCGCGACTCGCCCGACCTGGCCCTCGACTATCTGGCGAATCTCACCAGCGTGGACTACGCCGACCGCTTCGAGGTGGTGTACAACCTCACCTCCACGAGGTCCTCACCAGATCGGGAACTGTATATGAAGACGGCGACCGACAAAGAAGACCCTCTCGTGCCATCCCTGGTTTCCGTTTGGGCGGGCGCCGACTTCCAGGAGCGGGAAGTCTGGGATATGATGGGCATTCGCTTCGCCGGCCATCCCAACCTGAAACGTATCCTGATGTGGGATGGTTTTGAAGGCTTTCCGTTGCGCAAGGACTTTGAAGAACGCTACTTCGAGGAGCCGGCAAAACCGCTGTCCAGCCGTTGGCCGGCCGGACACCATCAGTTCGCCGAGGAGCGCACCCCCTTGGGACGCAACGTCACATACCCGGACGGCTGGGACCCCACAACGTGGGAGCCGCCAGCGGACGGGGCGTTGATCGTTGACGCGCGAGACCTGCACCAGGCCGGTGCCCTGAACACCCAGAAGCTGATCGTCAACCTTGGCCCACAGCACCCCAGCACGCATGGTGTGTTTCAGATGCAAGTCGCGCTGGACGGCGAAACGATCACGGACCTGCAACCGGTCATGGGCTATCTGCACCGCAATCACGAGAAAATCGGCGAGCGGAACCACTGGCTGGGCAACATGCCGTTCACTGACCGGCTGGATTACATCTGCTCCATGTCTAACAACCTGGGCTATGCGGTGGCGGTTGAGAAACTTCTGGGCGTCCAGCCTCCGGAACGGGCGGAGTACATCCGCGTGATCATGGCGGAACTCACCCGCGTCGTCAACCACACTTGGGCTATCGGCTTCCTCTTGAACGATCTGGGGGCGTTCTTCACACCAGCGCTATACGCCATTGAGGCGCGGGAACTGATCCTAGACTTCTTCGAAGCCACCGCTGGGTCGCGCATGATGTGCAACTACCTGCGCTTCGGCGGCGTGGCGCACGACATCGAAGACGAATGGCTGCCCATGCTGCATGAGATGGTTCACGACCGGTTGCCCCGTGCGGTAGATGAGCTGGACAGCTATCTAACCGACAACGAAATCCTCCACGTCCGCACCCGTGGCGTCGGCGTGATGCCGTCGGAGATGGCGATCCACTACAGCACCTCTGGCCCTGTTTTGCGGGCATCGGGCGTGCCATACGACGTTCGCCGTGCCCATCCGTATTCAATCTACGACCGGTTCGACTTTGAAATCCCTACCCTGCCGAACGGCGACGTCTTCGACCGCTATTACCAACGCATCCTGGAATCACGCGAGTCGATCCGCATCTTGGAACAGGCACTTGACCAGCTCCCGGAAGGCCCGATCATCGACAAGGCTCCCAAGTGGCAAGTCCGTGTACCGGCCGGCGAGGCCTATGGCCGCGTGGAAAACCCCAAAGGGGAACTCGGTTTCTACGTGGTCAGTGATGGCACAGCCAATCCCTACCGCTACCACGTGCGATCCCCGAGCTTCATCAACCTGACCGTTCTCCGAGAACTGTGCAAGGGTCACAAGGTGGCCGACATCGTGGGTATCTTGGGCAGCATAGACATCGTGCTCGGTGAGGTGGATCGGTGATGGCGAGGGGAGACAGAGATCAGAGATAGAGAGACGGCAGGAGGACGGACACGCAGAGCAGGTCATTCGTCCATTCGCTGATTCGTTGACACAGGAGAAAACTATGTTTGGCTTGAGCCTGCTGAAGGGCATGGGAATCACGCTGAGACATTTCGTCGAAACGTACACCCAAGACATCAAACGGCTAGGTGGATGGGGGCGACGGTTGCGGCCCGACTCCGCGGCTGTGCGCCAGAATCCGGGGGACCGGGGGTTTTTCACCGTGCAGTACCCCGAGGAGAAGCTGGCGATCCCGGAGCGATTCCGCTACCTCCCCGTACTCATCTACGACGACGAGACCGGTGACGTTCGTTGTACCTCGTGCGGCATCTGCCCCAAAGTCTGTCCTCCCCAGTGCATCTGGATTGTGCAGGCCAAAGACGAGAGTGGCAAGACGCTCACGCATCCCCAAGAGTTCTTCATTGATGCCTCGATCTGCATGAGTTGCGGTTTCTGTGCCGAGTTCTGCCCATTCGATGCCATCAAGATGGACCACAACTACGAACTCTCCGGCTACGAACGGCACCACACGTGGGTACACAACTTACAGGACCTGCTCGTGTCCACCTCCTACTACGCCGAGACCCACCCGAAGGCCTGGACGGCTGAGGAGGAAGAGCGGCGTAAGAAGGAGGCGGCCAAAGCAGCCAAGAGGAAACGTGTCAAGAAGACGTGAACTGCACGAGTTTCACCGGGCAGTTGTCATTCAGTCTGCCACAACTATCCGGCGGCTCACATAGGATCACGTGGGTCGGCGACTGAGGTCACGCCTGGCAGGTCTCCGACCCACCTCACCGTTCGCGCGGGTGGACGAGTGCACTTGTTGTAACCGTTCAGTACCCCCTGAATCTGCCACGAATTGCACGAATATAGTATCTTCTCAAAAAATGGGGGCAAACCATAGGGTGCACCAGAAATCAGCCACGAATTTCACGAATTAACACGAAAAAGAAAAGGAAATTAGTGAAATTCGTGTAATTCGTGGCAAAAAAGAGATTGAAGCAGGTGTTTCCAGGGTAGTCCCTGAACGCTTACCACTTGTTTACCGCAGCGGCACTGAAAACGCCGATTTCTGTGAGACGGTTTGACAAACACACATCGTAGTGATATAATTCACTACGGAACCTAAGGGAGGGTTTCGATCACAGATCGTACGCCCTCCCTTTCTGTTAGAAAAAGGGGGCGTACCGGGCATGTGGAATGACTACCTCTCCATCCTGACGCTTGTGGTGTTGGCCTCCGGACTGGCCGGCCTGGTTCTCCTGCTCTCGAAAGTGTTGGGGCCGCGCAACCCGTCGGCCGCCAAACAAACGCCCTACGAATCGGGCATCATTCCGTTCAGCCCGGCGCTGCGACGACTGCCGATTGGCTTTTACCTTACCGCTACCTTGTTCATCGTCTTTGACATCGAGATCGTGTTCCTGTACCCTTGGGCGGTTGTGTTCCGGCGGTTGGGCTGGTTCGGCATTATCGAAATCGCCTTCTTCCTGCTGATCCTGCTGGTTGGGTTTCTGTACATCTGGAAGAAAGGGGCATTGCAATGGGAGTAGCCAAGCTGGCAGGGCAGCCACCCACGGCCATCGATCCCACCAAGTCGGGCGACCTCGGAGTCGTGATGACGACGGTGGACGAGGCCGTGCAGTGGGCCCGCAGCCGCTCAATCTGGCCCCTGATGTTTGGCTTGGCCTGCTGCGCCATCGAGATGATCCACACGCAGTCCCCGCGCGTCGATATGTCCCGTTTCGGCATGGAGGTTATGCGCGCCTCCCCGCGCCAGGCGGACCTGATGATCGTCGCTGGCCGGGTGTCACGCAAGATGGCCCCCGTGCTGCGCCATCTCTACGATCAAATGCCGGAACCGAAGTGGGTCATCGCCATGGGCGATTGCGCTTCCTGCGGGGGCATCTTCAACAACTACGCCATCGTCCAGGGCGTGGACGAAATTGTGCCCGTGGATGTGTACGTGGCTGGCTGCCCACCCCGGCCCGAAGCGCTCATGCACGGCCTCATCAAACTGCAAGAGAAGATCGAAGCGGAGCGGGCCGGCACGCTGGTAGAAGTCGGGCCGGTTGAAATTGCGATTTGATGGGAGATAGGAGTTGAGGTGAACGAAAACGCTGCCGCAGCCCAACTGCAGAGCCGCTTCCCCGACGCCATCGGGGAGGTCACCACCCGGCTGGGCGAAACTATGGTCGAGATCAAGAAAAGCGCCTTGCCGGACGTGGCCCGCTTCCTGCGCGATGACGAGGCCCTGCGGTTCGTCCTCCTTTCTGACGTTACCTGTGTCGACTACCTGCCGCAGGAGCCGCGCTTCGCCGTGGTCTATCACCTGCTGTCCATCGAGCAGCGCCAGCGGTTACGCCTGCGCGTGTGGGTAGCCGAGGGTCAGCCGGAGCTTCCCTCCGTCACCGCGATCTGGCCCGGCGCCAACTGGTACGAGCGCGAGATCTTCGACATGTTCGGACTCACCTTCACCGACCACCCCGATCTCCGACGCATTCTGATGCCCGACGACTGGGAGGGGCATCCCCTGCGCAAGGATTACGCCTTGGGGAGTGAGGAGATCGCGTTCACACACAATCAGGAAGAGATCTATGCCCGTAAGTCGTTCGCAAAGAGCTAACTCGTTTGGCCGCCAACGCGGCGAGGTGAACCATGACCGATTGGGCTGATCACGTGGCCGGCGACCACCCGGAGAAGGGAAACGGCACGGGTCCGCACGGCGAACAGCGCGGCGACGCCCGCGTCGAGTCAGGCGCGCTGTCCTACGCCCCTCTATTGCCGTCCTGGGAAGAGGGCGATAAGGGCGGTCACCTGGTCGTGAACATCGGCCCGCAACACCCCAGCACACACGGCGTACTGCGTCTGGTGGTGGAGCTGGAAGGCGAGCGGGTCGTCCGTCTGGAACCGGTCATCGGTTACCTGCACACCGGCGTGGAGAAGTCGTTCGAGCATCAGCGCTACACCCAGGGCATCACGCTCACAGATCGCCTCGACTACCTCTCCCCACAGTTCAACGGCCTGGCCTTCGTGATGGCCGCGGAACGGCTGCTGGAAATCGAGCCGCCTCCGCGAGCCCAGTACGCCCGCGTCATCCTCTGCGAGTTGACGCGCATTGCCAGCCACCTGGTCTGGCTGGGCACCCATGCCATCGACATCGGGGCCATGAGCATGTTGCTCTACTGCTTCCGCGAGCGTGAGTTGATTCTCGATATCCACGAAATGGTTTCCGGTGCGCGCATGATGGCCAGCTATTTCCGCATTGGCGGTCTGGCTCAAGACCTACCGGACGGTTTCGGGGAAGCGGTTCGAGAATTCAACACCCTCCTCCCGGAGCGGATGGAAGATTACGAGACGCTCTTGACGGAGAACCCGATCTGGCTAGAGCGCACCAAGGGGGTCGGCATCATCAACGCCGAGCAAGCGCTTGCCCATAGCGTCACCGGCCCAATCCTGCGCGCTGCTGGCACCCCCTGGGACATCCGCAAGGAGTTCCCGTATTCGAGTTACGACCACTTCGATTTTGACGTGCCGACACAACAAGAGGGAGACACATACGCCCGCTACCTCGTGCGCATGGCCGAAATACGCGAGAGCCTGAAGATCATCGCCCAAGCGCTCGATCGCTTGCCCGATGGCCCCGTCCTGGTTGCCGACTACAAGATCGCGCCGCCACCGAAGGAAGAGATCTATCTGAGCATGGAAGCGCTGATCCACCACTTCAAGTTCTGGACTGAGGGCGTGCGCATCCCGGCCGGCGAGGCGTACTCGTGCGTCGAATCGCCACGGGGCGAGCTGGGCGTGTACATGGTCAGCGATGGCAGCGCCAAACCGTGGCGGGTGCATTTCCGTGGGCCATCGTTCGCCAACCTGCAGGCGCTCGCCCTGGCCGCCGAGGGCGGGCTGATCGCTGACCTGGTGGCGCTGGTGGCCAGTCTCGACCCCGTACTCGGGGACGTGGACCGGTGAGGGATAAACGGGAGGCGGATGGGTGGTGGTGTTATGCCCACGCTTGAGATTGAAACTGTCATTGGTCAAGACGGAATCGTTCGCTTCCCGGAGCAATACCGACAATGGTATGGCAAGCCTGTTAGGGTGCTCGTGCTAACAGGAGTAAGAACCCTTACCGGTGGTTGATCTCATGGAATACAGTGGTATGGTCGCCTGGTCGGTGGATGGGGTGAAGTATCAGCAGGAAATACGGGAAGAGTGGAATTGAAGACAGTCCTTGACACCAACGCTGTCATTTACCTGCAAAAGGGCGTTTTAGCTGCTCCGTTGGCTCCGGGTAGCACCCCACTAAAGCGTGGTGAGGTTGATACAACGAGTTTTCCGGCCAACGGTTCGCTTTATGTTCAGCAAATGTATCATCTCAATAACTTGGGGAACGCCCCCCGGCCCCCAATTCTGGGGGAACATGCCCCCCAATTCTGGGGGAACAT
>CAZDTE010000155.1:3452-7413 GCA_964508275.1 uncultured Ardenticatenales bacterium | reverse complement strand
GTGAGCGAGGATGGCGACGCCCAACCCAAAACGCAAAACTTTGACGGCCACCCGATGCCGAAACCAATTTGACTCTGGTAGACAGGTGTGCTATACTTAGTCTAGCCCCTCCCCCCAGGGGGGGGTATCTGGAATAGGCTGACGATCATCGCGCAGCGCCGGGGCGGAAAAGGAACGAAGACTATGGCGGAAGTGAAACAAGTGACCTTGCCAGTACAGGGTATGACCTGTGCCAGTTGCGTGCGCACGGTTGAGCGCAGCCTCACCAAGCTGGACGGCGTACAAGCAGCCAGTGTCAATCTGGCCACGGAGCGCGCCACAGTCAAATACGACGCCGACCTGGTGAACCCACAGGCCATGGAGTCGCTCGTGGAGGCAATCGGCTACCGTGTCCCGACGGAAACGGTGACCATCTCCATCGGCGGCATGACCTGCGCCAGTTGCGTGCGCACCATCGAGCGCAACCTCCTGAAGCTCGATGGCGTCCTGGAGGCGCAGGTGAACCTGGCCACGGAGCGCGCGACGGTAACGTTCCTCTCCACCCAGGTCACCCTCCCCGAGATCCAGCAACTGATCACCGGCATCGGCTATGAAGTGCGCGACACGGCCGGCGGCGAGGCGGTCCAGGATCGCGAACGCGCAGCACGCGAGGCCGAGATACAGGATTTGCGCACCAAGCTCCTGTTCAGCCTGGGTGCTGGCCTGGTCATTCTCGTGTTGAGCATGGGCGCAGACCTGATCCCCCTGCCCCGCCAGATCCTGTGGATCGGCCTGTTCCTGCTGACCGTGCCGGTGCAATACTGGGCCGGCTGGCGATTCCACAGAGCAGCATGGGGCGCGCTCCGCCACGGCAGCGCAGACATGAACGTGCTCGTCTCCGTCGGCACCAATGCCGCCTTCCTCTACAGCGTGCTGGCCACGTTTGCAGGCCGCCTGTTCCCTGCCGGAACGGCACACGTCTACTACGACACAGCGGCCATGATCATCGCCCTGATCACGCTGGGCAAGTACCTCGAAGCGCGCGCCAAGGGCCAGACCAGCGAGGCGATTCGCCGCCTGATCGGCCTGCGGGCCAAGACGGCACGCGTCGTTCGCGATGGGCAGGAGATCGACATCCCGGTTGACGCCGTCCTTGTTGGCGACATCGTGCTGGTACGACCGGGCGAGAAAATCCCTGTGGATGGCGTCATCGCCGAAGGCCAATCAGCCGTGGACGAGTCGATGGTTACCGGCGAGTCGATGCCGGTGGAGAAGTTGGTGGACAGTGCCGTCATCGGGGCTACGATCAACAAGACCGGCGCTTTCAAATATGAGGCCACGCGCATCGGCAAGGACACCGTCCTGGCGCAGATCATCCGGTTGGTCGAGGAAGCGCAGGGTTCCAAAGCGCCGATCCAGCGACTGGCGGACCAGATCGCCGGCGTGTTCGTGCCCGTCGTCATCGGCATCGCGCTGGTCACGTTTGGCGTGTGGATGATCTTCGGCCCGCAACCGTCGTTCGTCTTCGCCCTGGTCAACTTTGTCGCCGTGCTGATCATCGCCTGCCCTTGCGCGATGGGGTTGGCCACCCCCACCGCGATCATGGTCGGGACGGGGAAGGGCGCGGAGAACGGTGTCCTGATCCGCGGCGGCGAGGCCCTGGAAATCGCTCACCAGGTCAACTCCGTGATTCTGGACAAGACCGGTACGCTGACCAAGGGCAAACCGGAGTTGACCGACATCGTGATTCTGGATTCCGGCTTCCCTGTTTTGGGCACGAGTGCTGAATCTCAAGCCAAGTCCGAAGCTGAGAATCCCCAGTCGAAAATCCTCCGGCTGGCGGCCAGCGTGGAGAAGGCCTCCGAGCATCCCCTGGCCGAGGCAATTATGGAGGGGGCCCAGGTCCAGGGGTTGGCCCTGGTCGATCCGCAGGACTTCCAGGCCATCCCTGGCTACGGCGTCGTGGCCTCCGTGAACGGGCAGCAAGTTTGGCTGGGCAATCGCCGGCTGATGGATCAGGAGCAGGTGGACATTGCCTCCTGCCTGCCGCAAGCCGAAGCGTTGGAGAAGGACGGCAAGACGGTGATGTTCATCGCGGCGGCAGACAGAGACCCAGCAGGGGCCGGTCGCAATGGCCGGCCGGAGGCGGTCGGCCTGATCGCCGTGGCCGACACGGTTAAGCCGGGGGCCGCCGAAGCGGTCCGCGCGCTGCACCAAATGGGCCTCGAAGTCACGATGATCACCGGCGACAACGCCCGTACCGCGCAGGCCATCGCCGATCAGGTGGGCATCGACCGCGTGCTGGCCGAAGTGCTTCCGCAGGAGAAAGCCACGCAGGTGAAAGCCCTGCAGGCCGAAGGGAAGCGGGTGGCGATGGTCGGCGATGGGATCAACGACGCGCCGGCCCTGGCCCAGGCTGATGTGGGCATCGCCATCGGCACCGGCACCGATGTGGCCATGGAAGCGGCCGACATCACGCTGATGCGTGGCGACCTGAACGGCGTCGTGACGGCCATCCGGCTCAGCCGCGCCACGGTCCGCACCATTCGCTGGAACCTGTTCTGGGCCTTCGCCTACAACACGCTAGGCATTCCGGTGGCGGCCGGCGTGCTGTTCCCCTTCTTTGGCATCCTGCTCAACCCGATCTTCGCGGCGGCGGCGATGGCCTTCAGCTCGGTTTTCGTTGTCACGAACAGCCTGCGCCTGCGCGGCTTTCAGCCCGCCTGAGGGCAGCGGGATCTCTGTTCGCGAGAGAGCCGTCCGTGCTGCCCTGACTTCCCCTTTTCCGCAAGTTCTGCTATAATTCCGCAATGCCGTCGCTTGCACCACACACCGCAGCCCCGTTGTTCTTCGGTTGAACATTCCGGCTAGAGTTTGATTGAGGTTGTTGGGTCGAGGAGGCAGCGCATGTTCAAACACATCTTGGTCCCCGTCGATGGCGCGGAGGATGGCTGGCGTGCCCTCCGGCAGGCGGCGGAGGTGGCCCGTCTGGAATCCGGCGCGGTGGTTCACGGGATGTTTGTCATCTCGCCCACCTACCTGTCGCAACCACGCGCCTACCTGCAGACCGAGGGCGGCGTGATCACGTCGCCGGAGGTCAACTCGCCCAAGGAGTTGGATAAGCGGTACGCGGATTGGGGAAAGAAGGTCATGCAGGAGCTTGCGGACCGGTGTCAGATACGCAAGATCCCGTGTCGAACGCACATCCACAGAGGGGCACGCCTGAAAGGGATCGGGCGCCACGCAACCGACGCAGATTTGGTTGTGATGCCGAGCAGCGACGTGATCGGCAGGGGGTCGGGTCTCACCCCTTCGCGCCTGGAGCAGGCATATCGCGAGATCCGACGGCCCCTGCTAGTCGTCCTGGGATACGCGCGTCCCATCGAGCGCCTGTTGGTCTGCTACGACGGCGGCCGGCAATCCAAGAAAGCGCTGAACGTGGCCGCTCGCCTGGCCAGCAACTGGAAGATGCCCTTGACAATTGTGTCCGTTGAGGGCCGGGTGATCAAGCCGGAGGAGGAACTGCCGAAGGCGGAACGCTACCTGAGGCCGTTCGATCTCGATGTGGAATACGTTGAGCGCCGGGGGAATGTCGCTTCGGAGTTAACGTCTGTGGCCGAGGAAAAGAATGCCGACCTCGTCATCATCGGTGTATACCGGCACAGCTTCCTGCGCAGAACTTTGCTGGGTAGCACACTGGACCAATTAGTTCAACTGACGCTGCGCCCGGTGTTGCTGGCCAGCAGCGTGTTGGCGTGACAGAGGAGAACCGACGATAGACACCCTCTCCTTCTCGGGGCAGAGAAAGGCCGGTGGAAGGGACAGCGATTCGCACAGGCGCGGGGGAACCATGCACAGACGAGCAAACATCGCGATACTGGCATGTGCCGTGACGCTCCTGGCGTCCGGTTGCGGTGGCCAGCGCACGTCACAACAGCCGGCCCAGCCGCCGGTTCAAAAGCCGATCACCGTGACACAGCCG
>CAZDTE010000155.1:0-3352 GCA_964508275.1 uncultured Ardenticatenales bacterium | reverse complement strand
CCGGGAGCGCACCGGCCACCGCCCCGGACACAAGAGTCACCACCGGGCAGACTGAGGACGGTCACCATTACTGGGGCGCGCCGGACGCTCCGGTGACAATGATTGACTTCTCCGACTTCATGTGAACGGCCTGCCGTGTCCACGTGCTGGACACCGAACCGCTACTCGCGGAGAACTACGTCAAGACAGGGAAGCTGAAGATCGTGTTCTGGCACCTGCTCGATTTCGGCGCCAACTCCCAGGCGGCCGCCGAAGCCGCAGAGTGTGCCGGCGAACAGGGCCTGTTCTGGCCAATGCACGGTGTTCTGTACGAGCGGCAGAGCGAAATGTGGAGCCACCCACGCCAGACCGCCGTGTCGCTGGCCCGCGACGTGGATGGCCTGGACATCGCCTCCTTCGAGCAGTGCATGGACGAAGAGCGTTTTGCCCAAAAGGTGAAAACCGACAACAACGCGCGGGGCGACCAACACGTCCGCGTGCGCCCCACGTTCGACATTAACGGACGCCGTGTCGAGGGTGCATTGCCTTACGTGCAATTGAGCCAAATCCTGGATCAGGCCCTGGCAAACCGCTAGAACATTCTTCACCCCTCTTGGCAAACTTTCTATGATATGGTATACTACGGGTTGGGCAACGTGCAAAAGAGAGGAACCCCTGGTTAGATGCGAGATTTATGGCACCAGCGCGTCCAACATTAGAACGAATCTCTTGGAGGCTAACTCGTACGCTGGACACGATTCAGCCTCCGGAGCAACTTGTGCTGACCCTGCTTGCCCTCTTCGTGGGTGTGGCAACGGGAGCCGTGGCCATCCTGTTCCACCGGGTGATCGACGGGGTACACAGCATCTTCTTCGGCGGGGCTGATAGATACCTCGCCCTGCTCGGACCGCTCCGCTATTTGTTCCTGCCCGCCCTCGGTGGACTGGTCGTCGCGTGGATCGTCTGCTTCCCCCTCCGCGGCCGGCGTGGGCATGGCGTTGCCAACATCATGGAAGCGGTTGCACTCCACGGTGGGCGGGTACGTCCGGTGCGCAGTTTCATCCGCGTGTTCGCCTCTGCCGTTACCCTGGGTTCAGGCGGCTCCGCCGGCCCCGAAGACCCCAGCGTGCAGATCGGCGCTGCCATCGGGTCGGGAACCGGGCAGGTACTCCGGCTTTCGGACGAGCGCGTGCGGACGTTGGTCGCTTGCGGGGCGGCCGCCGGTATCGCCTCCGCCTTCAACGCGCCGATCTCCGGCGTCTTCTTTGCCCTGGAGATCGTGCTGGGGCAGTTCACCACGTCTGCTTTCGGAATCGTCGTGCTTTCGGCCGTCGTGTCCGCTGCCCTCACCCAAGCCGTCGTTGGCCGCCAACCGGCCTTCCCGATCCCGTCGTACTCCTTCGTTAGCTTCCGAGAACTGGCCCTCTACTCCCTCTTGGGAGTCCTGGCCGCCGTGGTCGCCGTTTCCTACATTCACGTCCTCCACAGAATCAAGAACCGGTTCGCTCTCAGCGGTCTGCCGATTATGGCCAAACCGGTGGTCGGCGGGTTGTTGGTCGGCGTCATCGGGATCGCCTTCCCCCAGATCTTCGGCGTAGGCTACGAAGCCATCGGCGCTGTCCTGGGCAACGGGAACATGGAAATGAAGCTGCTGCTCGCCCTCGTCATTGCCAAGATCGTGGCCACCGCGATCACGCTGGGTTCGGGAGGGATTGGGGGTGTTTTTGCGCCTTCCCTTTTCCTGGGGGCCATGCTCGGCGGTGCCTTTGGCGAAGCTGCCGGCCGGGTGTTCCCCGGCGCAGTTGCTGCCCCGCCGGCGTATGCGCTGGTCGGGATGGCCGCCGTGCTATCTGGCGCGATTCATGCGCCGATCACGGCCATCATGATCCCCTTCGAAATGACGCAGGACTACCACATCATCCTGCCGCTGATGTTTGCGACCGTGATCAGTACGTTCCTCTCCGAGTTCTTGAACAAGGAGTCGATCTATTCGCAGGCCCTGCTGAACCGTGGCGTGCGTTTGGAGAGGGGGCAGGACATTGACGTCATGAAGGGTGTCGCCGTCTACGAGGCCATGACTCGTGACGTAGACACCGTGCCAGACGATCTCCCGCTGGATGATCTGGAACTGGTCTTCATTCGCAGCCACCACCACGGGTTTCCCGTCCTCGACGACAACGAGGATCTGTTCGGTGTGGTCACGATCCAGGACCTGGAGAAGGCCAAAGAGCAGGGGTCGATCGATGGCCTGGCCGTACGCGACATTGCGACCACCGATATTCTGGTGACCTATCCGGACGAGCCGGTCTGGCAGGCGCTACGCCGGCTGGGCACCCGCGACGTCGGGCGACTTCCGGTCGTGGACCGGTCCGACCCGAAGCGCTTGCTGGGCGCCGTGCGTCGTTATGACATCATCCATGCCTATCAGCGGGCCATCGTGCGCCGGCTCGAAAAACAAGAAAAGACCGAGAAATTTCGCCTGGGCAAACTGACCGGCATGCGAGTGATCGAGATAGACATAGAACCGGGTGATTTTGCCGTGAATATCCCGGTCAGCGATCTGCCCGCGCCCGTCAGCGGCATGCTGATCACAGCCCACCGAGGCGGGCAAAGCATCATGCTCCAGGGCAATGTGCGTTTGGAGCCCGGCGACCGGGTCACCGCTGTGGTCGCCCATGATAAGGTAGACGCTCTGACGCAACTCTTGAAGTCGGGACCCGCGCCCAGGCAATCGGGAAGCGAGTAGCCATGAACGTGGCGCACCCGGCGCGCGCTACCGCGCAGCCCAAGATCCTGACTTCCTCCCCACATCCCCTGCAACGTCTAGCCACCTTCCTCTCCGACTCTGTCCGCCAGATGTTGGATCGCTGGCAACCCCCCGAAACGGGTGTGCTCATCGGTACAGCCGTTTTGGTGGGCATCAGCACGGGGATTGTCGCGGTTTTCTTCATCTGGCTAATCGACGTATTCGCCGTCCTCTTCTTCGACACACTCCAGCCCAGGCTTGGCGGCCTGGGGCCGCTCGCCATAGTGGTGATTCCTGCTTTGGGTGGACTGATTGGCGGCCCGATGATCACCTTCGTGGCCCGCGAAGCGAAAGGCCACGGTGTCCCCGAAGTCATGCAGGCGATAGCGCTACAAGGGGGCCGGATGCGTCCCATCGTCGCCGCGGTCAAAGCCGTGGCTTCCTCGATCTGCATCGGCAGTGGCGGCTCTGCCGGCCGCGAAGGCCCGATTGTGCAGATCGGGGCCGTGCTGGGCTCCACACTCGGACAGGCATTCAGGCTGTCCGACGAGCGTATCCGCAACCTGGTGGCTTGCGGCACCGCCGCCGGCATCGCCGCCGTGTTCAACGCTCCCATTGCCGGCAGCA
>CAZDTE010000154.1:5645-7447 GCA_964508275.1 uncultured Ardenticatenales bacterium | reverse complement strand
TCGAGAAGATACCTCAAACTGGCCTCAAGCCGCCTCGGCGTTTGCCGCACCAGGCGTTTGCCGCACAAACGGATCACGGTTCGCCGGCAACGGTGACGTGAATGGTGACCATACCGTCGTTATCGCTCAGGATGTCGTCGTTGATGCGCAGGAAGAGAGTGCCGTGCTCATTCTGGCCGGCGCGATGGGTGGTGCCCTGGCCCACCACGAACGGCCGTCCGGTCTCTCCGATACGGCCGATCAAGATGCCGCCCGGCACGCCACGCACCGGATAGAAGACGGGCGAGCGGTAACGCGCGTGACCTTCCGGCCCGTGGAACTCGCCCGGCGTATAGCTCCATTCTCCGTTGGCCTGGATGCGCACCCGGCTGTCGACGTCCACGCGCACACCGCTGCTCTGCCAATCGCGGTAGGCAAAGATCTGCGTCTGCGACAGCTCTTCCTGGGTGATCGGAGCGAGCACCTCGTCAGAGCGAACGTACTGGATCAGCCCGGCCACAGACAGCATGACCGCTACAGTCCAGAAAATGGTGCGACGCATAGCATGCCTCCTGCCGGTCAATCCAGGGCCGCCGCCGAAATGCGCGTGCCCGGCGCCGGCTTCTGTTGCACCAACGCTCCCTCAACACGCCCCGGTTCCAGCCCCGAGATAATCTCCACGGTCATACCGGGTAGCTCCGAGACCAGATGTACCATGCCGGCGACCTTGCTGGCCATACCGCCGGTCACGTCCAGGCCCTGGGCGCCGCGCACAGCAGCACGCCGGGAGGGCCATGTCTGCGGCGTGATCTCGGCGACCAACCGGCCAGGCCCGCCATCGGTCGCCGGCTGCATGACACCCGGCACGTCGCCGGCCAGGATGATGCGCCCAGGTCGCAACGCTCGGGCCAGGTAGGCGAAGACGGTCTCGGTTGAGGCGATAGACCAGCCTAACACATCGTCCCACAGCACGTCCCCATGGGTTAGCGAGATCAGCTCGTGTGCCAGCGCGTGCCGGAAGGGGTTCAGCGCCAGGTTCCGCAGCTCGCTGTCGTGGGCCATCCCCGAAGCGGACGGCGCGATCACGACGAACGGGATGCCGGCGTCGTGCAGGGCATCGGCGACCAGCCGGTTTAGCGCGGCTGCCGCCCGAGCCACGGCCGCGAACCCCTCGCCGGTGCGTGGCTGCCCGCGCTCGAAACCGAACGCTTTGGCGGCAGCATGGCCAAACGAGCCGCTGCCGTGCCCCACGACCAGGCGTAGCGTCGGCGTCTGCCGCAACGCGCTACCGATCTCTGTGGCCAGCCGCTGGATGACGTCGTGGCGTGCCGTATGGGATCGGGCTTTGTCTGTAATCAATGACCCACCCAACTTCAGGAACACCAGGTCCGGCACCACGTGATCTTCTTCCATTTCGATTAAGTATAGCACGAAGCCCGACCTTTTGCCAATTGCCGGCTGCGGCGGGCTTGCGCAGTTCGCCTTGACAGAACCGGTGTTTGACTGTATAGTATGGCCTCACCGGAGGGTGTCCCGCAAGGGAGATTGCTTCGCCTGCGGCAGGAACAGTCGTTGCAAGGGAGCGAAGCGACCGAAACAACCTCCACATCCCGACAGGGAGGATTGCGCGGACGTCATGCGTCCGCGGACGCAAGACGTCCGCCGCCCCTAGCGGGGCTCGCAATGACGAATCCGGAGGCTCTATTTTCAAAGCAGTCTCCATGAGCGCGGCGGCGCGCGCCACCAGGGATGAAAATAGGGTCGCAGTTCTCCCCCCCTCAATCCTCCCGCTGGGAGGGAAGCGGCCGACGTTCACTCCCCCC
>CAZDTE010000154.1:0-5545 GCA_964508275.1 uncultured Ardenticatenales bacterium | reverse complement strand
CTCCCCCCCTCAATCCTCCCGCTGGGAGGGAAGCGGCCGACGTTCACTCCCCCCTTCGGGGGGAGCCGGAGGGGGGAGAGGTCAGCTATTCTCAAAGCAGAATCACTGTGGCTGAGGAGAGACAATGCAACCGGCGACACGACTGCACGGAATGCGCGAGTCGACAATCAGGGAGATGACGCGGCTGGCCATCGAGCACGAGGCGATCAACCTCTCGCAGGGCTTCCCTGACTTTCCCGCACCGGAGGAATTGAAATCAGCGGCCATGGAGGCGGTTCGGGCGGACCAGAATCAGTACGCCATCACCTGGGGCGTGCCGGCCCTCCGCCAGGCCATCGCCAAGAAGATGCAGCGCCGCTACGGCATTGCGGCCGACCCCGAGCGGGGCGTGACCGTGACCTGCGGTGTCACCGAGGGGATCGTTTCTTCGCTGATGGCCGTGGTGAACCCGGGGGACGAGGTGATCATCATCGAGCCGTTCCACGAGAACTTCCTCCCGGCTGCCCTGTTCGCCGGCGGAACGCCGGTGTTCGTGGCCCTCGAACCCCCAGACTATTGGCTGGACCCCGATCGTCTGCGGTCGGCGTTCAGCGCGCGCACGCGGGCCATCATCATCAACACCCCCCACAATCCCACCGGGCGCGTCTTTACACGGGAGGAGTTGCAGGGAGTCGCCGACCTGTGCCAGGAATTCGACGCGGTGGCCATCACCGACGAAATCTACGAGTACATCGTCTACGACCATCATCAACACATCCCGCTGGCCACGCTGCCCGGCATGGCCGAGCGGACGATCACGATCGGCGGGTTGTCGAAGACGTTTGCCATCACCGGCTGGCGCTTGGGTTACGTCGTTGCCCAGGAGCCGTGGAGCACGGCCTTGCGTACAGTCCACGATTTCACCACCATCTGTGCCCCCACGCCGCTACAGCACGCTGCCGTCGTGGCCATGAGTTTTGGCGATGTGTACTACCGGCAGTTACGCGATGCGTATGCGACGCGGCGCGATCTGATGATGCAGGTGCTGCACGACGCGGGTTTCGAGGCCCAGCCTCCCGAAGGGGCCTACTACGTCATGGCGGATTTTGGTCGGCTAGATTCCGCCGGCGATGATCTAGCGTTCGCCCACCGGCTCACTGCCGAGGCCGGTGTCGCGGTTGTGCCTGGGACGAGCTTCTTTCACACGCCGGCCCTGGGTCATAGCGCGGTAAGGTTTGCTTTCCCGAAGCGTGCAGAGACGTTGCAGGAGGCCGGAGAGCGTCTACTCCGGTTCACGAAGAGGCCGTAAAGTTACGCCCAACCGTGTGCGTCAAATATACAGGCCTCGGAATAGCCAGAATAGCCCCAGTCCTAGCGCGCCGCTTAACAAGGGACCCAGGCAGCAGCACAACCCGGCGAGCGGGTTGCTGGATTGCCCCGGCCGGGGAGTCGGTTCCGGAGCCGCTGTCGCAGCGGGCCCGACCGTTGGCTCGGCCGGCGCTACGGTGGCCTGTTGCTGGGGGACGGGCGTCGCCGGCGCTGTCGAACCTTCCCGTGGTGGTGCACCAACCCACTCACGCCAGCCAGCGTCCAGTTCGTCCTGATTGAACCCGTAGACTTGTTCCAGCGCGTCGTCCGGAAGTATGCCTTCCTTGAAGACGGCGAGCAGCTCGGCCATCTTTTCCTTGCCGTGGACTTCGATCAGGTATTGCACGATGCTGTAAGCCTGACCGTACCATTGATTAACCATGTCCGGGTTGCCGGTTGGCGCAGTCATGGAGCGGACGGAAAGCAGAGAATCGCCCCGTATCGCCTGATCCAGATCGGACTTGTTGCCGCCGCGCAAGTCACCCTCGTTGTACATCGCCAGTCCTTCGTTTAGCCAGGAAGGGAGGTCGCTGTACGGGTTGTCGGTGGCCAGCCCGACAACGACATGCGTCAGCTCATGGGCAATCGTCTGATCCACCTCAGAGTGAGTGGTGAGCAACAGCATCGTGTCGGGAGCAACGACGGTGCCGAGCGTTGTGATTTGCGACTCGAAGGTGTTGCCCCGAAAAACCTGCGCTTTCTGCATGTCCGCTTTGCTGTGGTAGCCGAATATCTTCACTGGTTGTTCGGGGGACACGCCGATCGTTTGTTCTAACCGGTTGAGCGATTCCACGGACACATCGGCCAGATGTTCTGCCTGATTCGTATCGAGATCGTACCAGTAGAAGATGATCGAGCCTTTCGTCAGGGTTTGCCAGTCGAAGCGGTCATCCATGTAGACGAAGGTCTGTTTTTCCGTTTTGAGGGTGTTGCCGGCGGCGTCCTTGATGCGCCAGTAGTAGGTGATCTCGCTTCCGGGCGGGATCTGCCCGCGCGAGAGGTCATCCGTCACTGTGGTGCTCACATGCTTCGCCGGAGAGAATGTCGAGTAGGCGCGACTGGTCGTCGAATGGAACCCTTGCGTGTAGAAGACGACCAACTCGGCGATCTCGGAATCACTCTCTACATCGATAGAGAACTCCAACCGTTCGGAGAAGACGTAAGCGTGCTCCAGGTTGAGTACGCTGATGGAGCCTTGCGCCATCAGCGGGCGCACGGCCAGGGCCAGCAGCAGGATGACGGCAGCCAGCAATAGGCGCAACCCAATCCTCGGCGCAGGCGTTCTGTCGCTCACGGTGACCCCAAATCCTCAACCGCTACATCCACGTACTTGTCGCCTTCTTCGACCAGCATGATGGGGATGTCATCTCGGATCGGGTACTTGCGCCGGCACTCCGCGTTCTGGCAGATGAGCCACTCTTCGCGCACCAATTCCACCTTCGTCTTGCATTCCGGACAGACGAGGATGTCCAGCAGATCCTGGCTAACCATGTCACACACCTCCCTTTCAGCTACACGACGATGTTGACAAGCCGTCCCGACACAACAATGATCTTGCGCGGCGTCTTGCCGGCCAGATGACGCCGAATGTTCTCACTGGCGAGCGCCGCCCGTTCGGCTTCCTCCCGCGAAATGCCGGCCGGAACCTCCACGCGGTCACGCAGCTTCCCGTTGATCTGCAACACCAGCGTGAACACGTCCTCGGCAGCCAGCTCAGAGTCCCCGGTGGGCCATGTCTGCTGATGCACGCTGTATTCCTCGCCCAGCCGCAACCACAGCTCTTCCGCAATGTGCGGGAACGGGGGCGCCATCATCAGCACCAGGCTGCGGATCGCTTCCTGCCAGGCCGGGTGGCTGACCACCGACGTTTCTCGTGCCTTCATCAGGTAATTGGTCATCTTCATCAAGGCAGCGAGCATCGTGTTGAACTTGAACGCTTCCATGTCGTCCGTCACCCGGAGGATTGTCTGGTGGGTCACCCGCTGCAACGCGCGCACATCGTCGTCGGACGCCTGGCCCGGCGGCCGTTCGGATCGCTCGATCGTCTCCAGCACGATGTCCCACACCTTGTTCAGGAAGCGATGGACGCCTTCGATTCCCTGGCTGTTCCACGGGCCGCCCTCGTTCCAGGGCCCGATGAACATCAGGTAACCCCGGAAGGTATCGGCGCCGTAGACGCTGACCAAGTCATCGGGGTCGATCACGTTGCCGCGACTCTTGCTCATCTTCTCGCCGTCTTCGCCCAGGATGATGCCCTGGTTGAAGAGCCGGATCATCGGCTCGTCGAAGTCCACCAGCCCGAGGTCGCGCAGCGCCTTCGTGAAGAAGCGCGTGTAGAGCAGGTGCATCGTGGCGTGCTCGATCCCGCCCGTGTACTGGTCCACGGGTAGCCAGTACCGCCCGACCTCCGGATCGAAGGGGCCGTCGTCGTAATCCGGGCTGACGTCGCGGTACTGATACCACGAGGAATCGACGAACGTGTCCATCGTGTCGGTCTCGCGCTCGGCAGGGCCGCCACAACGTGGACAACTCGTCTTCAGAAACGCCTCATGGTACCTGAGCGGCGATTCACCGGTGGGGCGAAACTCGGCGTCATCCGGCAACAGAACCGGCAGGTCATCCTCCGGCACGGGCACAGCCCCACAGTCTGGACAATAGACGATCGGGATGGGCGTGCCCCAGTACCGTTGCCGGCTGATCAGCCAATCGTGCAGGCGATAGTTGACCGTGCCCTTGCCGATCCCGTGCTCTTCCATGTACTTGGTGACGGCGTGCCAGCCTTCCTCGCTGGGCAGGCCATCGAACGGCCCGGAGTTGACCATCGTGCCCTCGCCGAGGTAGGCTTCTGGGAGGGGTTTTCCGTCCCAGTCAGGCGGCGCGATGACGACCGGAATCGGTAGGTTGTACCGGGTTGCGAAGTCGAAGTCCCGCTCATCGTGGGCCGGCACCGCCATGATCGCCCCGGTGCCGTAGGTCATCAGCACGTAGTCGGCGATGTAGATCGGGATCTCGTTGCCGTTCATCGGGTTGATGGCATAGGCCCCGATGAAGACGCCGTCACGCTCCTTTTCGGTGCTCAACCGTTCGATCTCGGTCTGCCGGGCGGCCTTCTGCTTGTACGCTTCTACCTCTGCCTGATGCTCCGGCGCGGTCAGCTTGTCCACCAGCGGGTGCTCGGGGGCCAGAACCGCGAATGTCATGCCGTACACCGTGTCGGGCCGGGTGGTGAAAACGGGGATGCGATCGTCCGTTCCCTTCACACCAAGAGAGAATTCGGCCCCTTCGCTGCGCCCGATCCAATTCGTCTGCATCACGCGCACCCGCTCCGGCCAGTCAATCGAGTCGAATTTTAGCAGTTCCTCCGCGTAGTCCGTGATCTTCCAGAACCACTGAGCCAGGGCACGCTTGGTGACGGGAGTGTGGCAGCGCTCGCAATGGCGGTCATCGCCCCACACCTGCTCGCGGGCCAGCGTTGTGTTGCATGTCGGGCACCAGTCCACCGGCGACTCCTTGCGGTAGGCCAGCCCGCGTTCGAGGAATTCCAGAAAGAACCACTGGTTCCATTTGTAGTATTCACGGTCACACGACACCGCTTCGCGGTCCCAGGCCCACATGGCGCCCATCGTGCGAAGTTGCCGTCGCATGTTCTCGATGTTGCTGTAGGTCCATTTGTAAGGGTGGATACCGTGGCGGATGGCGGCGTTTTCGGCGGGCAGACCAAAAGCGTCAAACCCGATCGGAAAGAAAACGTTGTGCCCGCGCATGCGGTAGTAGCGAGCCTTGGTGTCGCTGGGAGCCATCGCGTACCAGTGCCCGATGTGCAGGTTTCCAGATGTGTAGGGAAGCATGGTCAAGAAGTACCACTTGCGCTTGTTCGGGTCCTCCACCGTGTGGTATAGCCCCGTTTCCTCCCACCTCTCGCGCCAGCGCGGTTCTATCTCTGCCGGATCGTACTTTTCTCTCATGCTCCGCCTCCCACGCGCCTGTAACAAAAACCCCCCCGCCTCAGGGACGAAGGGGCCTCCGCGTTAGGCTTTTCCAGAAGATAAACCCCCCAGAAAGATATCACGAAGACTGTTAGAATCCGCGAAATGTCTTCAAACGAGGTGGAATAGCCCAAGGAGCTCCCTTGTAAATCACTCCTACGGAGTATTGTGGGTCGCATCGAGAATCTGTTTGAGAGAACAATTCTCGTAAG
>CAZDTE010000153.1:0-7534 GCA_964508275.1 uncultured Ardenticatenales bacterium | reverse complement strand
CGCCTCTTTTTACCACTACATATAGTGTGTTTCGTGCGTTTGTCAAAAGTCCAAGTAAGAGAGTCCCGGACTCATTCGGCAAACCGAGCCTGCACATTGAGAATCGTCACGCCGACTAGCGTATCTCCTCTGCGGTGCAGCGTGAGCCTGCTCCCTCATTTCCGTACCGGCACGAAGAACAACACGAAATCTTTGCCTGGCGTGCGGGAGTGGACAGTGCGCGCGTAGCCTTCCGGGTAGTGCTGGCTCAGCCAGGCCAGGGCCTCGTTGTCTTGCGGGTGGACCAGATACAGTTTGGCGGCGGGGTCGTTGAGTTGCGGCTCGAAGCCGTTGATGTCCAGAATCGCGTTGCGCCAGGTGATGTCGCCCATGTTGATGGCGATGGCGCGGGTGTCCACCCAGTAGGGGTACGCCTTGTGGTACACGTGCTGCATGTCCCCAAACGTGTCCGTGATCCCGAGCAGCGCCTGGGCCATCTCCGAGGAATTCATGGCCGAGTGGCGGTACTGACTGTCGTAGGTCACGAAGTACCAGGTGTAGGCGTGACGGGCCGAGAACAGGACGAGCAGCGCGACGACGGCCAGGCCAGCGCGCTGCCCCCACAGATCGCCGAGAATGCTGCGCAATCGGTGCAACAGCAGAGCCAGCGGAACGGCGGCCAGCAAGAACACGAACGGAATCGCTCCGGCGGCCCGCACGACGCTGGGATTCTCGTTCGGGAAGGCCAAACTCAGTGTGGAAGGGAGCAGTAGCACCAAGGTGCTGATCAGCAGGTAGGCGAAGACCGTCTGTCGTGAGCGCACGAGTCGCCACAGAGCAAAGACCAAGCCCAGGATCAACAGCGCGCCGGCCAGGTCGCTGAGCACCGGAAGCAGCGGGACAGTGTTCACCCACACGACATCCCCGGTCCAGTTGAACATCAGCAGAGTCCGGGGCAGGGCGGCGACGAATTGTCGGACAGTTTCCAGAAACGGCGTACCCGCCTTGGGGGCCCGGCTGAGTGCGCGAAACCAAAACATCTTGGGGTCATCGAACATGAACCGGCCCAGCGGCGCAAAGGCAATGGCAGTAGCCAGCGGGATGAGGGCCACGTTTCCGGCAAAACTCCACCACCCCCATTCGCGGATGTCGCGCCGTTCGGACAACAGCTTGACGACGACACAGCCGGCAATGGCCAGAGCCAGAATGCGGATCGGTGTGTAGCCGTACAGTCCCAGCCCAAAGGTCAGGCCACACAACACGTAGTTCAGCCGGCGATTCGTGCGCAGTGCCCGGAAGAGGAAACCGAGCGAAAGGGCCGCCGGCAACGCCGTGAGCGGGAACCGCAACCCGACCCGCGTGATCGAAATGTGCCAGGTGCTTACGGAAACCAGCGCCGCCGCCAGTAGCCCCACCTCGCGGTCAAGCGCCTCCCGCCCCAGGAAGTAGACTGCTGGAATCGTGGCCAGGCTGACCAGGCTGGTGCCTACTTTCAGGGCCAGATGGCTCAGCGGCAGGTGAAGCAGAGCCATTACGGCCACGGTCATGTACATCTGCCACGGTTCGCGGCCCGTGTTGCGCGGGAAGAAGACCCGGTGCTGGCCCTGCATGATGTCGTACACGTCCAGCAGCTTTTCGGCGTGGTCGCTGGTCATTTCGGCGGGCACGGCGGCCAGGCGGTAGAAGCGGAAGAAGGCGGCCAGCAGCAAAACTAGGCCTAGGAGCACCCAGAACCACGGGATTTGCGGGCCATCGCGCCAGGAAACGCGCAGGCGAGCCCATTGTTCCGTTAGCCAGGCTCGCGCGGTCGCCGGGGTTGTGTCGCCGACGGCGACTGGCAGCGCGGCCATGCCGATCAACCAGGCGAGCATACCGGTGCGGTGAAAGGTGTTGTCGCCGGACAGGGCGAAGGCTGCCACGCCTCCCAAAATCGCCAGCCCCAGGAGGAGCGGTCGCAGGCGGGCCGGTGTGGGGATGGCCACACTACGAGGCCGGCGGAGTAGAGCGAGACCGGCTTCTCCACGGGGCAAGGTGCGCCAGAAGAGGACGAGGGCAACGGCGAAAAAGAGTAACCCATCAACCCAGTACGTGTGCGTGCTCAGTCGCTGCTGCCCCAGGTAGGCAACGAACAGAGCGGCAGCAAGCTGGGCCAGCAGCGCTCCTTCGCGTCGCGTAGCCAGCACCTTCCGCCAGGTGGGTGTTTGGGGAGAGGAATTTGTCTGTTCAATCATCGTTTGGTTCTAGGATGGAGCTGTTCTCTATCGGCCTACTGTATCGATAATTGTTAATTGTTTCCAACACGCCATGAAAATGGATCGGCCCCCTCATCCCGCCGACAGGGTGCGGAGACTGCGTCCCTACACCCGAGAATCGCACTCCCGATTTGTCATTGCGAGCCCCGTCAGGGGCGAAGTAATCTCCGCGCCCGCATGTTGGAGATCGCTTCGGCTCTGGCGCGCCTTGCAATGGCAGCCCGATGTTCATCCTTGGTGGCGCGCCCTCCGCGCTCGGCGGCCTGTTTCAAACGCCTATCCAAGCAGCGCCGGCGGCGGAGACGGCTCTGTCTTCAATTGTACCCACGTCCAACGGAAAACGCAAATCTGTCTACTTCGCCGTTGCTCACCGACGCTGGACCTCGAAGAAGATGTACGGCCCTTCGTTGGGCGGGCCGGCTTCGTAGTAGGGCCGCAGCCAGCGTTCGATCAAACGAAATGTGACCGGATTCCGCCACAGGACCCACCGCCCGGTCAACTTGTGGCTGATCAAATTCGGCACGCCCAGGTAGTGGGCCAGGTCGAAGGCGCGGTGGCCCGCCGGCGTCATGTAGTATTGCCAGCGGGTGACCTCGAAACCCAGCCGGTCGAGTCGCTCCAGCCACACCTCCGGCGAATCGGTGTGGAAGTGATCGGAGTGGCTGTTGAACCAGCCGCCGTAGCGGTCGGCCAGCCCACGCAGCCCCACGTTGCGCAGCAGCGTGCTCCCCATCAGCAGGTCAGCGAAGCGGTCGCTCGGCACGCCGAAGAGGAAGCGCCCGCCAGGTCGCAGAACGCGGTGCACCTCCGCCAGCGTGCCCTCCAGGTCGGGGATGTGTTCGACGACGCAGTTGCTGACCACGGTGGCGAAGCTGGCATCGGCGAACGGCATGGCCGGCGCGCTGGCGATCAGCGCGAGACGGTAGACGCTCCGATTAGCGGCCTCACGCACCGCCGATTCGTCCAGGTCGAAGCCGGCGAAGAGGGGAGAGCGGAAGGCGATGCTGGCGAAGTGGCCATCGCCACAGCCCAGGTCGAGCACCGGGGGATCAAGTGGGCTGGCCTGCTCGAACAGCCGGCACTCGACGCTGCGCAGCAACGCGCGGAAGGCGGGGACTTTGCGCAGGTGGTGGGTCAGGAAATCCAACGGAAGCCAGTCTTTCTTCTACAGTCGAACGTCTGGGTCTGGGTATCTACAGGTGACGGTATGCTCCTCCTCGGAGGTCAGGAAACATTCTCTCTTCCTGTGTCCCATCAAGCTCAGCGTTCAATCCCTCTTGGGTCGCCGGGATGATCGAATTGCCCACGCCAGGCTGATCAGTGCGGCCAGGCCGGTGAGGGCCTTGACCGGCCCCCAGCGCCGCCCCTCGCGGGCCACACGCGTCATCAGCCCCGAGAACATAGTCTCGTATTCCTCCACCGTCCGTCCCGTGCTAAAATGCCCAACCACTTCAGCACGAGGTCGGCGGTAGGCGTCCCGATGGCGAATCACGTCGACGACCGCTTCGGCGATGGCGCGCGAGTCGCAGATCGGCACGATCTGCCCCATGCCGGTTGTCCGCACCGGCACACGCACGCCGGGCAGGTCGCTGGCCACGACCGGCGTGCCGCACAGCATCGATTCCACCTGCACCAGCCCGAAGCTCTCCGTGGAGTTGATGCTCGGCAAGATGGTGCAGTCGCAGGCGGCGTAGAAGTATGCCATTTCCTCCGGGGCGAGTGTACCCAGGAATGTCCAGTGGTCTGCGTACTGCTCCAGCAATGGTTGCACCCGGCGGTAGTAGGCTTCCTCACCGAGCACGTCGCGGTACGGGCCGGCGAAGAGGACTTGCAGGTTGGGCAGCTCCTTCAGCATGAGGGGCAGCGCTTCCAGGACGTACTCTACTCCCTTCTCGGCGGCCAGACGAGCGGCAAAGCCGAGCACCGGCTTGCCTTCCAGGGAATAGCGTTGGCGGAAGGCGGCCACGTGCGTTTCTGCCGGCTGGGGCATGTCCACCGGCGGTGGGATCACCCACCGCTTGCCGGCGAATTGCGAAAGGAAGCGGGAGTGGATGGCGTAGTCTTCGGTGTAGGCTACCACAGCGTCGGCCCACATCCCCCCTAGCGAGTTCATGAAGAAGATCACCTGATCAACCAGGCGGTTGAATGCGCCCGGCGGCAGTTGCAAGTCGCAGTGGTACGTCAGCACGACCGGCCGGCGCACGACATAGCGACCGAGGAAGGCCAGCAGCCCCGCTTCGAACTGTGGCAAGTGGACGCTGACCACGTCGTGTTCCAATAGCAGGCGCGCCGCGATGCCGGTGAACGTCGGCATAATCACGCCCTTGCTGACGCGAAACAGTACGGGCGCCCGCACCACCCTAACGCCATCCATCCACTCCTCACGAGGCAAGACCGGGTCGTAGTGCGACGTGAGCACCGTCACGCCGTGCCCTTGCGCGGCCAGTGCCTCGGCCAGCCGCTGGACGTAAATCGTCAGTCCGCTGACGTGGGGGCGGTAGTAAGTGAGAGCGAAGAGTACCTTCATCTACAGACCTCAATCGCTGCGCAAGGCAGCCAGCTCCGCGCGCAGGCGGTCCAGTTCGTCCTCGGCTTCACGGCGGGCGGCTGCTTCTTGGCGAGCTGCCACCTCGGCCTCACGGCGGGCGGCTTGTGCTTCTAGGGTAGTCAACAGGTTTTCACCCGTTCTCGGATCATGCAGACGCAAAAATCCCCCCTCGTCCCGCAGTTCCAGGCCCAGCACTCGGCTAACAAACGGCTCTTCCTCGATTCTTCGGTAGCCCTCGTCGGTCAGGCGGTACCCCTGGAACGGCGGCGATAGATATTCGTGCAAGGGATCATACAAGAAATACTCCGTAACGCCCAAGGCTTCGTAAAGGCCTTTCTTTGCTCCACGGTCCTTCCACATGGTGCCTTTTGAGGTGATCTCGAAGACAACGTCTGGCCCTTTGCCCTCCTCCCACACTTTGTATACTCGCCGGTTGCCCTTGGGAATACCAAAGACCACAAACACATTGGGGCAACGGAAGATGTGGGATCCCCATCGACATAGTACATCAGCAAGTCGCCGGCCACATACACCTGAGGGTCATCACGAAAGTGATCCGCCAGAGCTTCAATCGGGTAGATCATCAGATTGCGATGGGTGTCGGTTTCTGCCATAGGTTCACCGTCCGATTCAGGGTAGTGGACAGGTTTCGGTGGGATAAACGGTGACTGCTCTCGACGTTTTTGAAAAGCTTTCGCCAGAGTCATGGCATGTCCCCCTTTCTCTCCAACAAGGTGCCCCTTCTGTCACCCTCCACGTCTCACGCAAACAAGTCTTGGTTGGCAGAAACCCACTCGTACAACCGGCGCACGCCTTCTTCCACACTGACACGCGGGCTCCAGCCCAGGTCTCGCGTCGCCTTGCGGATGTCCGACACGTAGACGTGCTGGTCGCCGGGTCGCCAGTCGGCATACGAAACCGGAATTGGCCGGCCGAGTTGCTGCTCTAGCAACGGCGCGAATTCGGTCCACACAGCCATCACGTTTTCCGGACCGCCTCCGATGTTGTAGACTTGCCCAGCGACCCGATCGATGTGCGCAACGGCCGCAGCGTAGGCGTCCAGCAGGTCCTCGATGAAGAGGACGTCGCGCACTTGTTTGCCGTCGCCGTAGATGGTGATTGGCTGGCCCAGCACCGCCGCGATGACGAACCAGGCTACCCAGCCCTGATCTTCCACGCCAAACTGGCGGTAACCGTAGACGCACGATTGGCGCATGACCACGGTGCGCAGGCCGAAGATGCGGGCATAGTCGCGCACGTATTGGTCCCCCGCTCCCTTGGAACAGCCGTACGGAGAGTGAAAGTCCAGGGGTTGCGTTTCGGGCACGCCGTAGCGCAGGTCGGCATAGCGGTAGCGGGTTGACTCTTCCACGATGGCCACGCCCTCCATGCCGCCGTACACTTTGTTTGTCGAGGCGAAGATGAAGATCGGGTCATCAGCGGCGTGGCGCGCGGCCTCCAGGGCGTTGAAGGTTCCCAAGGCGTTGGCCATGAAATCGGGGCGTGGCTCGGCCACCGACGTAGTCACGGCCACCTGGCCGGCCAGGTGGTAGATCGCCTCCGCTCCCTTGGTTGCTTCCAGCAGGGCCGCGTAATCTTCCAGGGCGGCATGCACAAAGCGGAAGCTGTCCGTTCCGTGTACGTCGCGCAGCCAGGCCAGGTTCGTGTCGGTGCCCGGGCGGGACAGGTTATCGAAGATCGTGACTTGCTCTCCTTGTCCAATCAGGCGGTGGGCCAGGTTCACGCCAATGAAGCCGGCTCCGCCGGTGATCAGCGCTTTTCGTTTAGGCATGGTGTGCTCCATCGTATTGTGTGATAGCTGTTTCTTCCGTATCATAGCACAGAACGGAGAGTTGTGCAATCAGCACAAGGATGTCTCGTCGGATTCCATGGCGTGCGCGCGTTCCCACTCCTCCGGCGTATTGATGTTGAAGAACGAGCGCTGCTGCGGGTCAAAGCGCGTGATTTCGTCCGCTTCCAGGTAGCGCACGCGCACGCCTGCAAGGAAGGCGATCACCCGAAGATCGTTGCTGTCGATCAGGCGCTCGATCGCCGGCAAACAGGTGCGCCGGTAGACGGCGTGCAGGGGGTGCAACCCCTTCGCCTTGGCGGTGGGACCGGCCACCGGCCGGTCGTGCAGGCCGCGTGATGGAGCCGAGATGGTCGCTCGCGGCATGACAACGTCATACCCCGCGGACTGGGCCAGCATAAAGCGCAGTAAATCCGGCCGGATGAAGGGCATGTCGCAGGCCACGACGATGGCCAGGTCGTGCCGCGCGGCTTGCAGGCCGGAGTAGATGCCGACGAGTGGGCCGCGACCAGTTACGACGTCCGGCACCAACCGGGCCGGCAAGTGAACGTACGGCTGCAGGTTGTTCGTGACGACGATCGTCTCGGCTACGACTGGTTGCACACGCTCCAGCACCCGCTCGATGAGCGGCCGGCTGCCCATCTCGACGAATGCCTTGTCTTGTCCCATACGGGTGCTTTTCCCGCCGGCCAGGATGATGCCGGTTGCCGGTATCGGGTTTTGATGAGTTTGTTGTGTAGTCATGAGCGTGAAAAGTGAAGACCTGTGGCGCGACCCGTTATTCCGGATGTGCACGTCTTGCTCCATCCCCTAGCAGCTTGTCGGAGAAAGAATAATCGGACACAGATTTGCAGGATAAACACAGATACTCCAATGATTTGGCCTGAAAATCGTATCATCTCAATAACTTGGGGAACGCCCCCCGGCCCCCAATTCTGGGGGAGC
>CAZDTE010000152.1:0-7553 GCA_964508275.1 uncultured Ardenticatenales bacterium | reverse complement strand
TGCTCCCCCAGAATTGGGGGCCGGGGGGCGTTCCCCAGGTTATTGAGATGATACACGGTTAGTTTTGCAAGAAGTGGGGACGACAGAGAAGCCAATGGACGAACGTTCGGCAACGGATAGAAATACTGCGGACGAGGAGGTACACGCCCCGCAGCAGGATGCGGTTACCGAGGCGAGCCTGACTCCTGACGAACTGTACGAGCAGGGCATGACCCACTACCGCCGTCGGGAGTGGGAAGAGGCTCTGGACTGCTTCACCCGGCTGAAGGCTCTCGATCCGGGACGACGTGGCATTGATGCGCTGCTCTCTGAATTGCAGATCTTCATCCAGTTGCAAGAGATTGGGCCGGAGAACGACCGTGAAGAACCCACGGTGGCCGAGACGGTGTCTGCCTCGGCAAAACAAGCGCGCAGCCCGAAAACGACCCGCGGACCGCAAGCGCGCCGCCTATTGCTAGTGGTGATCGGCGTGGTGGCTCTCGCCGCCGCCTTGCTCATTGGTGCAAGGATTGCGAAGCCTTTCCTTTCAGCGAATCAGCAGCGCACCGGCCTGACTGAGCTATACAATCGGGGCCAGGCCCGGTTGGCCGTGGAGGACTACGAGGGTGCCATCACGGCCTTCGAGGAGTTGCTCGCCCAATCGCCCGAAGACAAGCGCGCACAGGTAGCGCTGGAACGTGCCCAGCGCCTGCGCACGGTCAACCAGTTGTATCGCGAGGCCCAGGAACTCATTGCCATCGAGGACTGGGAGGCTGCCTCCCAGAAGCTGGCCTCGATCCTGTCCATCGAGCCTGACTATCGTGACTCCCGCTCGGCCAGCGCCTATGTGGAAAAGCAGCGCCGGTTGATCACCCTCTACAACGAGGGTGTCGAGTACCACGATCAAGGTGCGTGGACTCAGGCCCGTCAGCGGTTCGAGGAAGTGAACAGCATCGACAGCCAATATCGTGCTGAAAGCGTACAGCAATACCTTTTTGTTGCCTACCTCAACGAAGGGTTATCGCTCATCGACGGTGAACGGGACTCGCTGGATGTCGCCCAACAGGCGGTTGACCGGTTTGGCGATGCCCTGCGCCTGAACCCGCGCAACGAACGCGCTGTGGAAGAGCGGCGGCGCGCGGCCCAATTCCTGGAGGCCTACACCGCATTTGACCGTGGGCGTTGGCAGGAGGCGATCAGCCGTGCCCGCAGTCTCTATAACCTGGACCCCGATTACGCCGCCGGCAAACTGGCTGTGCTCATCTACCGGAGCTACGTGGAACTGGGGAAAGCTTATGAGGCCGAAGGCAATGACGTGAAAGCGTTGCAGGCGTACCAGTCCGCCCTGCTGCTCCCCGTAGCAGATCCTTCCGTCGCACTGGCACGAGAGGGTGCTCTGGTTGCGCGGCTCTACACGCCGACGCCGTCGCCGACGGCAACCAGAACGCCTACCCGAACACCAACCATAACGCCTACCCGTCGTCCTGTCACGGCAACGCTGGTGCCCACCATCACGCCGTTCCCAACGACGCCGCCGCAGCCGACGAGTCCACCGCCGCCAACACGCGACCGAGATGGCGATGGCGGAGGGGGAGGCGGCGGAGAGCCCCCGCACCGCTAGGCAGAACAATGGGAGCGAGCCCGTCTGGTGAACACGCTGCGTGAACGGTGGAGGGAGGGAGGCATTGCCGTGTTGCTGTTCATGTCTCCTTTGTTCCTGCTTCCAACCCTATTCATCGGCAAGCAACCGGCTCTTTGGAGACAGACTGAGATTGGCAGTGGCGCAGTTCGCAGCCTGGCGATTGCGTCCGGTGATGCCGGCCCGATCATTTATGCGGCCACCGCTCAACGTGGTCTGTTGATGCACCAGAACAGCAGGGGGTGGCAGTCTGCCTCTCAGCAAGGGATGCCGTTGTCGTCCCTGGGGCGACTGGCCATCCAGATTGTGCGTGTTGCCCCTTGGGATAGCCGAGCACTGTTCGCGGCCCGGCGCTCTGAGAATGGTGAGGTGTATCGCTCGACCGACGCGGGCGAAACCTGGTCGCCGTCCCTGGTTGACCGCCACAGTCCCGTTCGAGATATTGCCTTGTCAGCCCACGGAGATCGCACATTGTTTGTGGCTACCTCGACACATCTGTATCGCAGTACGGATGCTGGAGCACACTGGGTGGCCGTACCATCCCCGCCATCAGAGGAGGAAATCTTGGCGCTGGCTGTTTCATCGCGCGATCCGGCTCGTCTCTACGTCGGGTTGGCCGGAGGGCAGCTCTTCCGCAGCGATGTCGGGGGAACTCACTGGGTGCGCATCAACGCCGGCCTGGGAAGACTCTCGGTGCGGGCGCTGGCCGTCGACAGGGAACGAGAACAGCGAGCCTACGTTGGCACCAGCACGGGAGTACACGGAACAGATGACGGCGGTCTCTCCTGGCAGCGGCTCGGTTCGGAGACGACCACCGGGGCCGTACGCTCCCTGCTCATTGACCCCGTCGATCCGGCCATCATCTTCGTGGGCACGGAGAAGAACGGGGTTTTCTGGAGCGCAGACCGGGGAACGCGCTGGACGAAACTGGCGCCGGGGATGGGGCCGCTGACGGTGTATGCTTTGGCTTTGGATCCGGTGACGCATAACCGTCTGTATGCGGGCACGTCGGTGGGATTGTGGTCGCTGGACATTTCCTTCGTGCGAGCGGCCACGGTGTCGGGGCCATTGCACAGCCCTACGGTGGGGCCCGTGCCGTCGCCCACGCGCACCGCAGCGCCGACGACCGCACTGCCGGCCTCGGCGACGCCCGCGCCGGCTGCCCCCAGCGCGACAACGGCCCCGACCACTCGCGCGAACACACCGAGCCCAACGCCCACAAGTACACGCCTGCCCACGGTTTCTCCGTCGGCGACCAGGATGCCGGCGGTGTCGGCCACCGCGACCGTCGTGCCGACGCTGCCACCCACGGCGAGCCCGGCGCCACCGACCGCAGAACGGGAAGAGAAACCGAAACAAGAGAAGGAGCTGCCGCCGTCTCGTTGAGGTTCAGATGAAGAATGCCTGATACCTACGATCCAGACCAGGAACACCACGCCTTTCTCCTGCGCACCGAGCGGCGCCTGCTTCTCCCTGTGAAGTTGGGCATGTTGGTGCTGGGGGCGGGCGTATTGATCGTCCAGCCGGCGAGTCCACCACCGGGTAACGTCGCTGTCGGGTTCATTCTTTACGGCGTGGCGGCACTGATCATCGCGGCCCTCCTGTTCCTGGCAAACGAACGCCTGTCGCTGCGCAGCGTGCGCGCCCTCGTCGCGCTCTCTACCTTGGCCGATGCTCTGTTCACTTGCTTCCTGATCTACCAGGATGCCGGCCTGGCCAGTGAGTTTTACTTGCTGTTTTGCTTCCTGCCCTTCAAGACGGCTGTGTATTACGTGGCGGCTCGACAGACCATTATCATACCATATTTGTTCGGCCCGTTGTATGTGCTCACCCTCTACCTGCGGGTCGAGAGTCTCTACTTTCTCCTGGACCGGGAGTTCTTGCTTCGTTACCTCTTGCTGTTCGCCGTTGTCCTGGTTGCCACCTACACCGCCTGGATGATGGACACCCGCCAGCGTTGGATTCGACGTCTCAGTGTCAGCCTGGGTCAGCAGAGCGACGACCTGGAACGGAAGACGATCGTTCTCCAGAAAACGGCAACCGACCTCAGCGACAGGCTGGTGGAACTGCGCTCGCTCCAGGAGGGGATGAAGGTCATCAATTCCGAGATCTCTTTGGTTGAGTTGCTCAACCTGATCGTCACGAATGCCTCGCAAGTGCTGGAGGGTGCGCGCTGTTCCATCGGGTTGGTGGATAACACGGGGCAAAAGGTAACGATTGACGCAGCTTCCGGAGGGGAGTGGGACCTGGACGACGATGAGTTTGCCGTAGATCAGCAAGTTGCGGCGACGGTTGTCCAGGAAGGCAGACCGGTCCTCATTGCCGACCTCTCCCTGGATGGGCAATTCCGGCACGGCAGCAAGTTGCCGGTCACGTCGGTCATGTGCGTCCCCCTGATTGCTGAGGGGGAGGTCCTCGGTGCTCTCTGCGCGACCAGCGCCGAGCGAGAGGTTTTCTCCGAGGAGGAGGTTACGCTTCTGAGCGCCTTCGCGGACCAGGCGGCGATGGCGGTGCGGAACGCCAGGCTCTACGAACAGTTGGGCGCAGAGAAGGGCGAGGCCGAGCGCGGGTTGCGACAGATCATGGCCGTTCACGAAGTGTCCCGCGCACTCGTCTCCACCCTCAACCTGGAGGAGACCCTGAACCTGATCATTGAGCGGCTGTTGTCGCTGGCGGAATCGAGTCATTGCGCCGTAGCGCTGATGGAGGAGCAAGAGGAGCAATTGGTGGGCCGGATTGTTCGCGGTGTGGCCACCGATCAGCGGAAGACCTTCCGCATCAACTTGAAGCGTGAACAAGCGTCGGCGCGCGCCGTCCGCTTGCGCACCCCAGTGGTCGTGGACGATGCCTTGAATAGCCCTGTGGCCGGCCAAAAAAAGCTGGCCGAGTTGTGGGGCACCCGCACCTACCTCGTCACCCCGCTCATCAGTCGTGACCGAGTGATCGGGGCGATCTACCTGGGGGACACGCGCGAGGATTTCCAATTTGGTGAACGTGAAATCCAACTGACAACCAGTTTTGCCCACTTCGCGGCGACGGCCATTGAAAATGCTCGCCTCTACCAGGGCTTACAGGAAAAGAGCGACGAGCTGGAGGCTGTGGTCCGGGGCATCGGAGACGGCGTCATCGTTACCGACCCGCACGAACACCTGGTCATGGCCAACCCCATTGCTGCCCGTGTTTTTCAGCTTGGCGATCAGCTTGTCCCCAGCATGCCCTTGTCCACGGCCGTGAACCACACGGGCCTGATCGAAGTGATTCGAGAGACCGTCGAGGGCGATGGCCAGCCCGTGATCCGCGAAATCGAAATCGCCACAAAACGCAGCGATGAACAACGCACGTATCAGGCCCTGGCTGCACCGGTCCTGGGAGAGAAAGGCCGCCCCCGAGGCGTTGTCACCGTCTTGCGCGATATCACTTCGCAGAAGGAGTTGGAGCGCCTGAAGAGCAATTTCCTCTCCGTCGTCTCCCACGAACTCAAGACACCCCTTCATTCAATCAAGGGCTTTGTGGACATCATCCTGATGGGGAAAACCGGCGAGGTAAACGACCTGCAGCGAGACTTTCTGGGCACGGTCAAGGACCAGACCGTGCAACTCCAGAACCTGATCAACGATCTCCTCGAGTTCTCGCGCCTGGAATCGGGCGAGATCCGCATCCGGCCGGAGAAGCTTTCGATTACGTCGTTGGTCCAGCGAGTGGTGGACAAGTTCACCCCTCTGGCCGGCGAGGGTGGAGTCCAGCTGCAGGCGATCATGCCCGACGAATTAGATACCGTTGAAGCCGATCCGATTCGGCTGGAGCAGGTGGTCAGCAATCTGGTGGACAACGCCCTGAAATTCACACCGGCGGGTGGAACGGTCACGATTACGGGCGCAGACCGCGGCGATCAGGTGCAGGTGTCCGTACACGACAACGGCATCGGCATTCCGCTTACCGAGCAGGCCCGCATCTTCGACCGTTTCTACCAGGTGGATGCCAGCGCGACTCGCGCCTATCCCGGCACCGGCTTGGGCCTGACCATCTGCAAGCACATCATCGAGCATCACGGTGGCCGCATCTGGGTGGAGAGCGATGGAGAGAAGAACAGCACCTTCATCTTCACGTTGCCCAAGCGGCTGCCCCGCGATGAACAACTAGCTCTTGACTTCACCACGCTCCACGCTCGCGGAGAGCGCAATAGCTGATTTCTCACCTTCGGGACGGCGGCTGCGAGTTTCCCGAACGACCACCACCGCCGGATGGCCTGCTCGGCCCGGACGGCCCCGAGGGCATCGAAGGCCCGGAGGGACCGGACGGCATGGAAGGTGCTGACGGTCTCCCGGCCGGCCGCGCACCCAGCGAAGACTCGAAGGAGCCCAGGCTAGACTTTGCCTGAGGCACTTGCCCCCGAGCAAGTTTGCCGGTAATGTCGTTTACCGATCCGGAAAGGGACTGGAGTTTCGGGCCGCCGTGACCTTGCAACCCCGCGCTGGCGTTCGCCCCAAGTTGGGCAACATTCATGAGTTCCGACTTTGAGAGCTTGCCGTCACCCAGAGCCAGGCGCACGCCGTCGGCGAAGTCGAATGCACTCCACAGGGCGGCTTGGGGATCCTCCGGGATGAGGTTCGGTTGTGTGGACAGAGCAGCCTGGACCCGATTCTCGCGGTCGGTTTGCGCATCATTCACCCAGACCTCGGCCTGAGACTTGGTTTCGGCTGCTTTGGTTGCGGCGGCTTGGGCGGCCGTTTCCAGTTGGCTGATTGTCTCCTCGGCCAGGGTCAAGCCCTGCTCCAGCGTCGAGTTGATCTCTTGCAGCGAATCGTTGATCGCCGCCGTGTTTGCGGCCATGGCATCCAGATCGGTCTCCACTTCTTGGAGAATCGCGATCGTTTCTGTGGCCAGTTCCGCGTACAGGTCGTAGTACGCGTCGATCAACTCCTCGGCATAGGCGATCGTTTCGTCTGCGTACTGCACGTAGGTCTCCACCACGATGACCTCTTCCTGCGTCACATCGTCGTTGGCGGTGGCCTCAGTCGCGGACGCTGAAGCCTGTTCGGTGGCGGCCACCGCTTCAGCTACCGCCTCGTCAATGACGGCAGCCAATTCTTCATCCGTCATCGTCACGTACTGCTCTGGGGGGATGGCAGTCGGCGCGGCAGCGACCGTGGCCTCGACCGCGACTTCGACCGTGGCCTCCACATCGGCCTCCGTTTGGGCCGTGGCGGCTACGGCAGCGTCCACCGTTGCCTGGACGTCCGGCGTGGGCGTGACGGCTGCTGTGGCCGCGACAGCAGCGTCCACCGTGGCCTGCACGTCGGCAGTGGGAGGCACGGCGGCCGTCGCCGCGATCGCCGCCTTGACCGTGGCTTGAACACCTGGTGGCGCGGCCGTCGGTGCCGCCGGCGCCGACCGGCCACACGCCACCGCCCCAACTGCGAGCAGGCTGGCGATTAGGATTTGGGTGAGAAGGGTTAGTCGGTTCATGATAGGCTCTCCTGTGAGTTCTGTCCGTGCTCCCGGCGGGCCAGCTATGGCCACCTTTGATATCGGTGGGAAGTATCATCTCAATAACTTGGGGAACGCCCCCCGGCCCCGCCCCCCCTCAGTCCCCCCAAAGTTGGGGGGTTAGGCCTAACCCCAGGTTAGGCCTAACCCCAGGTTAGGGGGGCTTTGACGTCCTGCTCACCCCGAAATATTGAGAAGCCCTCCATGGCCTTGGCCCATTCTTTCTGCGAGAAACATGGAGGTTTGTTTCTTAGTAGATACGGTGGGAAGATGCAAACCTTTGAGCCGTGTGCGGGTTGGTCATCACACGCCACCTCCTATTTTCCTACAACCGGGGGGCATTGTCAATAGCCTATTCTGCCTAATGCACAGGTCTACTCAGCTTGACTTTATACTTGGACTTTTGACAAGTGATTTGACAAATGAAAGGAACTGTGGCAATAATGGT
>CAZDTE010000151.1:6067-7636 GCA_964508275.1 uncultured Ardenticatenales bacterium | reverse complement strand
CGGCCGGGGCGTGTACGGCTACGCCAGCGCCACCAGCGGCAGCACCTACGGCGTGGAGGGCCGGTCCGCTTCGACGTACGGCGTGGGTGTGTACGGCCGGGCCACCGCCACCAGCGGCACCACCTTCGGCGTGTATGGCCGGTCCGATTCGTCGTACGGCGGCCAGGGTGTGTACGGCTACGCCACCTCCACCAGCGGCTACGCCTTCGGCGTGTATGGCCGGTCCGATTCCACCAACGGCTACGCCGGGTATTTCTCTGGCAAGGTGCATGTGAACGGCATGCTCAGCAAGTCCGCCGGCTCGTTCAAGATCGACCACCCGCTCGATCCGGCGCACAAGTACCTGTACCATTCCTTCGTCGAGTCGCCGGACATGATGAACGTCTACAACGGCAACGTCACCCTGGACGGGGAGGGCACGGCCTGGGTGCAGTTGCCGGAGTGGTTCGAGGCGCTCAATCAGGATTTCCGCTACCAGCTCACCTGCATCGGAGGGTTCGCCCCGGTCTACATCGCCCAAAAGATCCAGGGCAACCGCTTCCAGATTGCGGGGGGCGAAGCGGGGATGGAGGTCTCGTGGCAAGTGACCGGCATCCGGCACGACGCCTACGCGGAGGCGCACCGCATCCCGGTGGAGGAGGAGAAGCCGGCCGGGGAGCAGGGCACCTACCTGCACGCGGTGGAGCAGGGCCAGCCGAAGGAGTTGGGGCTGGATTATCAGCGGAATACGGAACGCGAAATGAGGAATGAGGAATGAGGGAGTAGGGAGCCGGGAGTAAGGGAATAGGGGAGCGACGACGCAACCGGAAACTCGAAACTCGAAATCCGAATCGGGGGAGGAACTATGCAAATCAAACGAACTCTGCCGGCGGTCATGCTGGCGCTGCTGCTGGTCAGCGGAGTGGTGCTGGCGGGGGGCAGCTATGACTTGAGCTGGCACACGGTGGACGGCGGGGGCGGCAGCAGCAGTGGGGGTACGTACACCCTGCGCGGCACGGCCGGCCAGGCCGATGCCGGCTTACTGAGTGGGGGGACGTACAGTCTGGCCGGCGGGTTCTGGAAGGGAGCCACGGCGGGGGGTGTCAGCATTCAACTCACTGCTGGCTGGAACCTGATCTCGTTCAACGTCACGCCGGACGCGGGCAGCGCGATCACCGACGTGCTGGCTCCGGTCATGAGCGAGCTGATCGTGGCCCAGGGGTACGACGACGGCGGTGAGTCGTACTACCCGGGCGGGGCGCAGAACACGTTGCACACGATGGACGCGCTGCATGGCTACTGGCTGAAGGTAACCGGCGACACCACGTTGAGCATTCCGGGGACGAAGGTGGCGTCGAGCACGCCGATCTCGCTGACCGCCGGCTGGAACCTGGTCAGCTATCTGCCGGAGACGCCGAATCCGCTGGCGACAGCGCTGGCTTCCATCGCCGGCAAGTACACGGCGGTGCTCAGCTTCGAGCAAGGCGCGGAGTCGTGGTACGCGGTTTTGCCCACGAGCATGAATACGCTGACCACGATGTACCCGCGGCGGGGCTACTGGATCTACATGACGCAGGCGGCGACGTTGAC
>CAZDTE010000151.1:0-5967 GCA_964508275.1 uncultured Ardenticatenales bacterium | reverse complement strand
TTCGTATAGCAATTAGCCTACACAAACATACCACAACAGCCTAACCCCAAAACAACCAAAGGCTATGCGAAAGCTTCGTAGCGCAAGCTTTGTTTGGGCCGGCCACGGCACAAGTCCTCAGGCCGGGTGTGCGTCAAAGCATTGCGTTTGGCCGGTAGCGGACGGATCGCGCTGCCTGGGTACGCCTCGGCCTGACCGCTCGCAGCCCTCGCCCCCGAGGACGGGGGCTTGAGCACTGGAAGGCAGCGCCCAGACTCCGTCCATCATGCAGAGCCGCCCCCGCCCAGCCCAAAACGCAAAACAATGACGGACACCCCTTAGGCGGGTATACGCTCTGTCAAATCCTTGCTTGCCCCTACCTCCCAGACATGATATAATAGGGCACGGATAATCCCTCGGCCTTTTTTCAAAATCATTCCCCTCTGAGTGCTGACTGGGCAGACGTGTTATGGGAGGTGAGCGATGATGGTTAGCAAGGATTCCTTTAGTATAGGTTCGCGTATCATAGGCCTCACGTTTGTCCTCGTCATTCTGTTCGCGTTGACCGGCAGCGCTGCGGTATCCGCCCGAATGTCGGACACTTATCCCAACCATGTGCCACTCGCGGCAGCCCCTTCCGACCAGGCCAGCACGCCAGTCTGCCAGGTGGCGACGGCAACCACGATCCGCCTGCCGCTCGTGATGCGCAATTCCGCCGGCTCCTCGCAAATGACCGGAGTGGCTGGCCCGCGCATCCGGCCACTCCGTGTGTCCCAGCCGCTCTCACGGGTCGCCAGTCCGACCAACGGCAGCCTGGGTTTGCAGATCGCCTTTGTTTACGACAGCGATTCCGCGACGGCGCAGGCGTTCCGCACGATGCTGAACGGCCAGGGCTTCCACACATTCCTGCTGCCCCTCAGTGGTGTGTCCGGGGCCGACTTTTCCGGATGCGACGTGATCCTCCTCGGCTCGGACACCGGCGCGTGGACCACCGGCGCTGCTCGCAACGCCGTGCTCAACGCCCATCTGCCTGTGGGGGCTATCGGTGATGGCGGGCTGAACTTCCTTTCCGAAGCGGACCTGCTTACCGGCTTGACGACCGGCAGCGGCAGCGGCGTCACCGTCGTTGCCACGTCGCGCGGGCGTGACGCCTACACGTTCCCGAATGTCATTGCCCTGGCGATCGATGACAGCGTGCAAATCTACACCTCCGCCAGCAGCACGAAATTCCTGGACCTGGCCACCCCCCTGCCCGACGGCGTGGAGATCGGCCAGCTTTCCGGCACGACACATTATCCCATCGTGCAGTTGCAAGGCGAGTACCTCTTGTGGGGCTTCAGCGCCGGCCCGTCCGGCATGACGCAGGCGGGTCAGGAACTCTTCGCCAACGCGCTCGCCTTCCAGGGGCAGGGCGTCGTCGTGCCGTTGCGCTCTCGCCGCTTCGCACCGCAGCCCGGCGTTGAGCAGGCGTTCCTGACCGATCTGGCCGCGTCGTCGAATGGCTTGCACGCCTTCATCCAGCTCAACGACCCGCCTGGCGATCAGGCCTGCACGGACCTCACCAACCTCGTGCCCAAAGGCGTGACCGAGCTCTACCGCGTCTATGCCCAGACGCACGTGGCCTTCGTTGCCAAGAGCTTCAACCCCAACGACGCGCTGGTGGCTGCCTGCCTGCGCTGGGTGGGCCGTATTTTGCCCGCAGACCGCACTCACCCGACCGTGCTCTCCGGCACGTATCCCGACTGGGCCGATAATGGCGATGGCACGGTGGACCTGCTGGCCCGTTTCATGCCAGACGTGCCGGATTCCGGTGCGGAAGCGGTCTTGGACAGCGTGGGCGCGACGCACGTCTTACACGGTGAGGACACGTGGGCCATTGTCATTGCCAAAACACAGGTGGCGGCGCTGACCCAGAAGGACGCACTGCGCTGGCTACGCCCCGGCCCAAACCCGGGGCTGATCACGAACGACGACGTGCGCAGCGACCTGTTCGTGGACGACGTGCAGGACGCCACCGTCTCCGGTGGGAGCATCACCTACAACGGACTAACCGGTAACGGCGTCACCATCGGCGTGTTCGACAACGGCTCCGACGCCACGCAGCCTGACCTGGCCGGGGCCATGTTGACCGCGCCGGGGCAGGCGGACCACGGCACGCACGTCGCCGGCATGATCGCCTCCAGCGGCGGACTCAGCGCCAGTGGGGGCGGTACGGACTTCCAATGGCGAGGGATGGCTCCAGAGGCCAGCCTGGCGGCCTACATCTCCGGCTGGGATGGTTCGGAGATGGACGACGCGCTCAACACGTACGGCATCGTCGCCAGCAACCACTCCTACGTGATGACCTGCGGCGACTACGACGGCGACGCCGAGGACGTGGACGATCTGGTACGTGGCGATTACACCTACAGTGGCAGTGATTTGCCGACGCACCTGGCGATCTGGGCTGCGTGTAATCAAGGAACGAGCGCCCAGTATTGCCGACAAGATTCCAACGACAATACCACCGGACCGCGCGGTTTCTACTCGATCCTCTCGCCGGCCAAAAACGCCCTGGATGTCGGTGCGGTCAACCCCAGCACCGGGTACCAATTGCGCAGCTCCTCAAGCCGTGGCCCCACCTGGGATGGCCGCATCAAGCCGGATGTGCTGGGTGTCGGCTGTGCGACGTCAACGGTGCCCGATGCGTTCCTTGATCGCGATGGCGACGGCGTTGACGACAAGACCTACCCCTACGACAGCATGTGCGGCACCAGCATGGCCTCGCCGTCGGTAGCCGGCGTTACGGCTCTGGTTGTCCAGCAATACCACGAGACGCAGAACGACAGCAGCGCGCGGCCCTCCCCCGAAGGGCTGAAGGCGCTGTTCATCAACAGCGCTACCGACCTGGTGCAGGACCCGACCGACCCCAGCTACTCCGCATACGCCTGGAACGACCCGGACATGGGTCAGCCGGTGATCTACTATCAGGGCCCAGACTTCTCCACCGGCTACGGCGTGGTGCAGGCCCGGCGAGCCGTGGAGGCGGTGCAGCATAAGGACCTGATCGAGGCCGATCTGTCCAGCAGCAGCGACGTGGACGAGTACACCTTCGACGTGCTCGCCGACCGCGACGAGTTGCGCTTCACCCTGGCCTGGTCCGACCCGGCCGGCGACCCCAGCCTGAGCAATACTGCGCTGCAACTGGTCAATGACTTGGACCTGCTGCTGGAGGATCCAAATGGCGGGTTGCATTACCCGTGGGTGCTGGACCCGCTGCCCGCCGCAGCCGACCACACCGACGGCAGCCAGGACCCGATCAGTCAGTCTGACGTCGACCCGGCCTACCCTGGAATGGATCACCGCAACAACGTCGAGCAGGTCGTTGTCTGGAAGAGCGACCTCCCCGGTTGGGCCGCCTGGGAAGGCACCTGGACGGTCCGCGTCAGCGCCACCAGCGTGGACGGCAGCACGATGCCGCAGGACTACGCGCTGGCCGGCGAGTGGCGGGAGATCACGCTGCAGGATGTGTACCCGATGGACGCCGGCTACAACCTGGCCCCTGATGTCATTATCATACCCGTCCGTGTGCAGAACCCGCACGTCAGCCCCAGCAAGGCCGCAGGCGGCATTTCCGCTGCCAACTGGGCCGTGCGCATCGGCGACAGCGGCAGCAGCATCTGGAGCGACGCTACGGTCGAATCGGCCTACGGCCCGGTGGGCGACCTGGCCTACCTTGTTGTGCGACCGCCGGATACGCTCTCCGCCGGCATCTACTACGACATCGAGGTCACGCTGAAAGACGTCTACCAGGTGGACCAGCGCGTGGCCGAAACGTACGAACCGATTGACCGGGCCACCCGCACCGGCGCTATCTTCTTCCTGGCCGAAGCACGCGCGCCGGTGGACGAGATGATCGTCATGGACAACTCCGGCAGCATGGGCGACTACGGCAAGCTCGATTCGGCCAAGAACGCCGCCCGCGCCTTCGCCGACCGCCGTGAGGCCGGTGACAAGATTGGCCTGGCCTACTTCGAGACGGTCAGCAACACGCTCTACAACCTCACGGAGGTGTCGGCCGGCGAGGCGGAGCTGACCAGCGTCAAGAGCATGATCGATTCCATGACGGACCTGGACTGGACGGCGCTGGGTTCCGGCTTGCTGGCCGGAAAGGACGAATTTGACGCGCACGGCGTGCCCACCCACACCTGGAACATCGTGCTGCTCAGCGACGGGATGGAGAACGTGCCGCCGTGCTGGGACACCAGCGCCGGCAACCCGTCCTGCGAGGGAGAAACCTCCGTGCAGCCGGACTTCGTGCCCGCCGAGGGCTGCCCGGACATCGCCGTGGACACTGTAATCCTTGGGCCAGAAGACGCGAGCTGGCGGTCGTTGCTGGAAGACGTGGCCAGCAAGACCTGCGGGGAGACCTGGAACGCGACCGTGGACGAGAGCAGCCTGCTGGCTTCTGCTGAGGCACAAAGCACGCAGAGTAGGGTGCGACATTATACCAATCATGATGATGTGCAACCGGCGGATGCCCAGGCCACGCTGCTGACTTTCCCACAGACGCTGCCGAACGCGCTGGCCGACATCTACATCAGCATTGGGGACGGCAACACGCACCAGCAGCGGTTCTGGGAGGAGGCTGGCATCCTGAAGCGAGGTGAAGTCATCAGCCGGGCGATCCATGTCGAAGAGGGTCTTCCGGAGGCGACGTTTGCGGTCAATTGGCCTGAACCCGGCTCGCCCCTTGGCATGTCGCTTTACCGCCCGTCGGGACCGCAGGTCATCCCAGGCGACCCGGACGCGCACTACAAGAACGACGCAACACACGCGCTCTATCGCATGGACGCGCCGGACGAGGGGACCTGGGTCTTGGAGCTCGGCGCGAAGCAGGTGGAGACGAGTACGGTCGAGTACCTGGCCGTGGCCTCCGCCAACAGCGACGTGACCATGCTGCTGGAATTCGGGCTGCTGCCGCCACAGCGCGTCATCAGCGCGACCATGCCGGTCTACGTAGTGCTGGTGGACAAAGCCGGGCCGATCAAGAACGCCACCGTCAAGGTGGACATCAAGCGGCCGGGCGGAGCGATTGACACGCTGACGATGGTCGACGACGGCTCCCACGGCGATGGCCTGGCCGGCGACGGCGTTTACACGAACGAGTACGTCATCCCCATGCCGGGCAACTACCCGGTCAAGGCGCACGCGCTGGGCACAGCCAACGACGGCCAGCCCTTCTCGCGTCACCGGATGCGCCAGTTCCGCGTGGAATTCCATCCGCGTGTCGCATACGTTTGGGACACGGACAACACGAAAGCAAAATGGTACGAGCAGCTGCTGAATGGCAATGGCCTCCCGGTGACGTTGGTCACGATGGCCGACGTGGCCACGACTGACTTCAGTCCCTTCCAGTTGATCATCATTGGGCCGGACACCGGCAAGGACGCGGTGTGGGGCGACGCGGCGAAGGTGAACCAGATCAACCGGTCGGGCAGGCCGGTGCTGGGGCTGGGCGATGGCGGGTACGCCTTCTTCGGCAAGCTGAAGCTGAACATCGGCTACAATCACGGCGTGCAGCGGGCCGATGCCGCAGTCCTCGCGGTGGACCCCACGCATGTGCTTTGGAACGAGCCGTACGACGTAGCGCTGGGCGCCGGTGCGCCGGTGGCCACGGTCTACCAGGGCAACGGCAGCCCCGGCGTGGCAATCAACCTGGATCAGGGCATGCCCGGCGTGGAACTGCTGGCCCGCCGGCCTTCGGAAAGCAGTCTGTACTGGCTGGCGCGCGAGCAGGCCCGCTATTTGCTGTGGGGCTTCAACTATGGCCCGACAGCCATGACCGAGAACGGCAAGGAATTGTTCGTCAACACAGCCTGGTATGCATTCCCATAGCGCGATCTCTAGCCGCAACCAAGGGATCGCACGACAAGGGCACAACGGTGCAGGGGAGTAAAGCAGCTTCCCCCCAAGGTTGGGGGGTTAGGGGGGCCTGGCTGAGGAGTA
>CAZDTE010000150.1:5921-7639 GCA_964508275.1 uncultured Ardenticatenales bacterium | reverse complement strand
TGGCAGAAAAAAGCAAGGCCGGACCAAGACGCCCCAGATTATTGAGATGATACGCGTTTGCTGACGAAATCGCCAAGTTCGAGTCATACAACAAACACCTCTACCTGCCGAACACCTATCTCCATAAATGGTGGGCACGACGGTGTGGTAGCACGTTTCGGCTGATTCTCAAGTACCTGGTAGACAATGAAGCAACGCAACTACTACGCGCCGGGTAGACTCGAAGGCAAAGTTATCCTTGACCCTATGATGGGCGGTGGCACAACCTTGCATGAGGCCATCCGGCTGAACCTGGCCCTGCTGGTTTCCACATCGTTGGAATTCAATTCGATGCTTTGCGGCTATAGAGGTAACACGCCTCTGGGCCAAGTTGTTGACATGAATGGCTGTACCGGACCGATCCAAGAGGATTAGAGGAGAAGGGATAGTTCGATGACCAACCGACGACTGCTTGCTGTTCTTGGCATTGTGATCCTTGTGGCCCTTGGTTACTTCGGCTACGCGCGCCGCGCGGCGCAACCAGCCGCGTCGCTGCCTGAAGAGGAAGAGACCGGCCCCGCCGTGATCTGGGCCTCCGGGAACGTGGTGCCGGTCGAGCAGGCAACGCTGGCCTTTCCCATCGGCGGGCGAATCGCCGCCATCGAGGTGGCCGAAGGGGACAGCGTGACGCGAGGGACCGTCCTGCTTCGCTTGGATGACACCGACCTAGCCGACCAGGTCGCGCAGGCGGAACCTGCACTGGCCCTTGCCGAGGCGCAACTCGCCCAACTCCGCGCCGGCCCGCGGCCGGCAGAGATCGCCGCTGCGAACGCGCATGTCGATTCTGCCACCGCCGCGGTCGCACAAGCTGAAGAAAACGCCAAGTCAGCCGAGGCCCAAGTCGAGGCCGCGCGACACAACCTGGACAGTCTGAAGTCCGGTCCCCGGCCGGAGGATGTCGCCTCGGCCAAAGCGGAGCTACAAAAAGCCCAGGAAGCAGTGCGGCAGGCCCAGGCCGCCTACGACCCGATCGCCAACGCGCCGGACGCCGGGGCGCGCCCCGAATCGCTGGCCCTGCAAACGGCCACGCTGAACCTGGCCCAAGCCCAGGCCGCCTACCAAAAACTGATTGCGGGCACAACCGCTGCCGAGATCGGATCAGCCGAGGCCCAGCTCACCAGCGCCCAAGCGCAGGCCGCTGCGGCCAGGGCGGCGGCCCTGGCCGCGCAAGCGGAGGCCGAAGCGGCGCACGCCACGCGAGATTTGCTGCTCGCAGGCGCTTCGCCGGCGGAACTGGACGCCGCGAGGGCGAGGGTCAGCCAGGCGGACGCTGCCTTGCAGCAGGCGCGCCACGCGCTGGACAAGGCTACGCTCCGTGCGCCAATCGACGGGCTTGTGGGCAAGGTGTATCCCCACCTCGGCGAACTGGTGTCACTAGCCCAGCCGATTGTGACTCTTGGCGACACGTCCCGCCTGCAGGTGGAGACCACCGACTTGCGCGAAACTGATGTGAACCGCATTCGGGTCGGCCAAAACGTCGAGTTGACGTTCGACGCCTTGCCTGGAAAGATACTCACCGGGAAGATCGTGCGCATCGCTCCGCTGGCTACCCAGAAAGAGGGCAGCACGAACTACACCACCGTGATTTCGATAGATGAGGACGAACCTGCACTGCGTTGGGGCATGACCGCCTTCGTCAACATTCGACCGGAAGACAACTCATGATCGCAAACACGAAC
>CAZDTE010000150.1:0-5821 GCA_964508275.1 uncultured Ardenticatenales bacterium | reverse complement strand
CGAACGCGAACGCGCGCACAAACGCGAACGCGAACGCGCGCGAACGCGCGCGCGTAATCGAGACGGTCGATCTAAGAAAAGTTTACGGAGATGGTGCAGGGGTGCGGGCACTTGACCGGGTGAATCTGCAAGTCAATGCCGGCGAGTTCGTGGCCGTGATGGGGCCTTCCGGCTCTGGAAAGAGTACGCTGCTGAACATAATCGGCGCACTGGACCTCCCAACCAGCGGCCACGTGATCATCAATGGCCGAGACCTGGCCAGGGTCAAGAACCTGGACCATTTTCGTGCCCGAGAGATCGGCTTCGTGTTTCAGCTCCACAACCTGATTCCCACCCTGACCGCTCGAGAGAACGTCGAGGTGCCGATGGAGGGCGTGGGCACGCCGGAGCGGGAGCGACACGAACGGGCAGAGTACCTGCTCTCACTCGTCGATATGGCCGATCGGGTCGACTTTGTGCCGGCCAAGCTCTCCGGTGGGGAGCGTCAGCGCATCGCTATTGCCCGTGCGCTGGCGAACGACCCCGTGCTGATCCTCGCTGATGAGCCGACAGGCAACCTGGATAGTGAGAACGGAGCGAATATCGTGGCCCTGTTCGAGAAGTTGAATCGGGAGGCCGGCAAAACGATCCTTCTCGTCACCCACGATCCGGTGGTGGCGCTGAGCACACAGCGGATCGTCACCCTGCACGATGGCCTCGTCCTCGAAGACCGGCGCGTGGGAGAAACCTATCTCCGACAACTGAAGAGCATGGAGGGCACGGAGTTGGGCAAACTGCTTTTCCACAACGTTCATGTCTAGCATCCTGAAAGTGACTCTTGCCGAATTGTACCCCGAGCGCTCCGGAAATGCTTGTGGAACGCCAAGAGGCACGTTGATTTGCGACTTCCAGACAAGTGCAATCTCTGGAAGCCGCCCGATGAACCCAAGATGAAGAGGAAACCGGTTATTCTAGCCCGCCACAGGACAGACCTCCGCAAATTGCGCTGTCTGCACGCCAGCCAGCAGGTCAGCGGCCCAGTCCTCCGCGGTAGGGATCATCGAACAACTCCAGATACTGGCGGGCTCTTTCCCCGCAATGGGGACAGACCGCCTCCTGGGGCCAGCAGGCGTGGAGGACTCCAGCGCAGCAGTTCTTGATCGGCAGGGGTATCGATTACCGCAGGGGGCATGCTGACCAAGATGGCAAAAACGGCCACGAGGTACATAATGACAAGAATTACCAGATCATCTCCGTTCATCCACCTGTGCGTGGTTGCGGTAGCACTGGTGACCCTGACCGCCATTATGCATCGTGTGGGCGCGCTGCCGGCGACTCAACCCGCACAAGCCGCGCTTGCTCCTTCGGTGGCGATTGAACAGGCCACAGGGAACGGTGGTCCCGCGTCATTGTCTGGTGCGCCGGACGCCCAAGGGGGCAGCGGCACCTTCCCGGCCGAGCCTTTCAATGGTCTACAGGTGGAGTACGCCGTCTCCGGCGCTGATTGGGGGCCGCCTCAGGATGAACCGGGGTTTACGTGGTCCCGCCGGCTGGATGGCCGCTTGACAGGCAAGAAACTGGTCGTGTCCGGCATCGCCCATGCCACCAGCGGCTGGGGTGCTGACTTGGTTGTTCGCGTGTCGGCCGGTGATGCCGAGCCGGTGGAGTATAAGGCCAGCAAGCACCCAGAACATGGTTTGTATCCCGCCAATGCACCTCCCGATCCGATGAACGAGCCATTCAACGTCAGCATCGACATCCCGCCCGGTACCGAGGAGGCCGAGTTCAGCATTAGCCTCACCGGCAGCTACAACGCCGGCTCTCGTGGTGTAGTCGTCAGTGGACGGGTGGCCGGCATTCAGTGGCCCTGCAAAGAGCCGAAGTTCTTCTATCCCGGCATGACCCTGGATGGCTATTTCACCGGCCACCCGCCTTTGCGCTTCTCGCGCGAACAGATGACCGCCGACATAGTGGGGGCATTGCAGCGCTTCATCAACGAGGGGAACGAAGTGGAGACGGGCGTTGGCTTTACGGACGTGCATGCGGCGGCCAAGGCTTTCATCAGTTCAGCGTTGCCCACTGGCAAGGAGGAGGCGTTGCAGAATGCCGCGCGCCAGTTGGCACGGGAGCGACAGCAAGCGGACCCGAACGCTCGGCTCACCCCCGGCGATCTCTTTTATCTCAGCCTCAAGGTAAATGGCGGCAACGTGCGCGATGCTCTGGTCACGGCCCATGCGGCGCTGTACCGAGACGGCCAGGGCGTGAACAAGAGATTCATTGAGCAGGAGAACATCCTCACGCCGCTGCGCGACCCCGAGGGGTATGTGGACGGTGAATGGAAATACAAAACGCCGCAGGGTAATGAACGCTCTGTCAATCCCCGACAGGGACTTTCCGGCGACGAGCAGGGCGTCTGGTACCACTTTTTCGGCCTGGCCACGCTCGAATTCACCGATATGTATGGTTCCGCTTCGTACTACGCCGCCCGACTGGCCATCTGGGGTGGGGCGTTGCAGTCTAACTACACGGACAAGGTCATCCAACGTGGCTTCCCCACCTCCGGTTTGGGCGGCGCGTTGGGCGACCTGTCCATTGCCCTGGAAGACAACGTCCGTACCAACATGGGTAAACCGCCTGATGTCGCCAAGTACTGTATCAATTACTACGCGCTGGCGGCCGGCACAGGGTTGAAGAACGTCATGTGGGAATATTATGAGAACAAACCCAAACCGTACAAGGACCGGTTTACCGAACTTACTAATCGAGGGAACATTCTCCAGCCCACAGGCGTGGTCATCTACAAATCGCCCCTGTCGATCTTGATGCAAGGTGCCAACGGTGAATGGTTCTCCTTTGACCAGCAGTCCGGCGAAGTAGATGGCAACACGCCTCTGTTGTATTTCGAGATCTTCCCGGAAGACGACGGCACACTGGGCTTTCTTGGATCGCCGTTTTTTGAGGTGACATCCATGCAGATGGCCGGTGTTGGAGAAGGACCCGTAACCCTGGGGCTGTACGAGAGCGCCAGCAAAACCAGCGGCGTTTATGAATTTAATGTCCATGCCGGGGACGAGATTGCGGTAGAAGGTTTTGTCGCCACGCCACTATTGAACGGTACCCCCCTAAAAAAGAGCGCACAAGAGAAGGGTGTTTTACCCATTGGGCCGGCGTCTGGCAATCGCCTGGGCCTCTTGCTGATTGTTGGATGCGGTGGGCTGCTGTTCCTTTTGTTGATCGTCAGCCTGGCGATATTCTTGAGCAGGGGTCGGAAACGGTCACCGCGTCCGGCACCGGTGCCGGCACAGGCCAGACGCGAACCGGCGGCATTCTGCCCGCACTGTGGCGCGAAAGTCAACCCTAATGCGCGCTTCTGCGAACAATGCGGCCAGCCGGCTGACGCTGCCGCTGTGCCTCCTCCTCCCGCCCACAGCGGTGGGAACCGGTGCCTGCTCGTCGTCGGAATCGGGTTGCTGGTCCTGTTGTGCCTGCTGGCGCTGATGGCGGCGGGGTTCCTGTACTTTTCACCCATTGGTCGGCAGATGGTCGGGCTGGCCGCTTCGCCGACCACCGCGCCACGTGCCGTTGCGCCGCCGACCGCAACCATCGTTCCGCCGGTCCCCACCGCCACTGAACTTCCCCCGGCAACAGCCACCTCTGCCCCGGTTCCACCACCCACGCAGCCACCGTCGGACCAGGAGGAAATGCCCGCAACGCCTACCGCCCCAGCGCCACCGGCACCTACGGCTGTGCCGTCTCCGGCATTGACCGGCCAGCAACGCCTCGACGATAACAGCCTCTTCGATGACTTTTCGTCGGACGCGTTGGGGTGGTCACAGCGAAACAACGAAACCGCCGAGACCGGTTACGAGAACGAACAGTATTTCATCCGCGTCAAGCAACCGACTAACTGGGTGATGAGTAAGGTGCCCGGAGACTTCCCGCACACGGTGATCGAGTTCGATGCCGCGGTGGCCGACGGGTCCGTGGCCGGCATGTATGGAGTGATCTGTCACTTCGAGAACGATGACAACTACGATTTCGTAGCCATCGACCCGGAAACGAGCAGCTTTTCGGCTGGTCGCCTGTTGGCGGGCGAATTCCAGTTTCTTAGCGGCGCTGTGAACGGGGCGACCGAGCAGCGTTCACAATACCTGTCCCCTTCGCTCACGGCCAGCAATCACATTCAGGTAGGGTGTTACGATGATTGGCTAGAGGTGGTTATCGGCGGTTACAGCGAGGGTGTGTGGGCGCTAGATCCGCACAGCGCGGCCGGCAGTGCTGCCCTGTTCGTCTATGGCTTCAAGGACTTGGGCGCGAACGGTTACAAAACGCTGTTCGATGACGTGGCGACCGGGCCATGATTGACAGAACACTCGTATCTCTTTAACACGTGCCGCCAACCTCACTGTGTCGGCACAGGAATCGCATTGGCCCGCCAGGCTCGGGCAGAATCAATACGGACGGAGGAATCATGAGAAGAGTTCTGAAGTGGATCGGAGTGGTACTCGGCGCAATCGTCGGGTTGGTGTTGATTGTAGCCGCTATTTTGTATGTGCGCACCGGTATGCGGCTGAACAAAGTCTATGACATTCAGCCCGCAGCGGTGGTCGTTCCCACCGACGCCGCATCCATTGAGCGCGGCGCTCATTTGGCGGCCATCTTCTGTGCAGGCTGCCACGGCGAGGACTTCAGCGGCACGGCCTTCTTTGAGGACGAATCCCTGGGCAGCATTCCCGCCCCCAACCTGACCCCAGGGACAGGCGGCGCCGACAGCGAGTTCACCGACGCCGACTGGGTGCTGGCCATTCGCCACGGCCTGGAACCCGATGGCACGCCGTTGCTCGTCATGCCCTCGGCAAGCCTGTACTACCTGAGCGACACAGACTTGGGGGCGCTTATCGCCTTTCTAAAGAGCCTGCCGCCGGTGGACAAGGAATGGGATGAGCGGCAACTCACCCCCCTGGCGCGCATTTTGGTTGCCGTGGGTGCCATGGGCGATGCCATTTCAGCCGAGACGATTGACCACACCGGCCCGCGGCCGGTTGCTCCAGCAGCAGGCGTGACGGTAGACTACGGCGAATACCTGGCCACGACCGGCGGCTGTCGCGATTGCCACGGGGCGGGGCTGACCGGCGGCAAAAGCCCTGATCCGGCCGCGCCGCCCGCACCGGATATCACGCCCGGTGGCGCGTTGAAAACCTGGACGCAGGCGGACTTTGTCACCGCGGTGCATACACGCAAGAGTGAGTTTATGCCCTGGGAGGACCTCAACCACATGACCAATGACGAACTCTCGGCACTGTGGTTGTACCTGCAGTCGTTTGCACCCGAAAAGTAGCGGTGGACGTGACAAGGTGTACCAAGCTAGATGAGCTACGACAGCGCCTTGTCCGTTATCTCGACGCCCGACAAACGGCCGTCCTCAGCGCCTGGGGCTGCTGGGGACGGCCCTGGGCGCTGCCGGTGCAAAATCGCCGCCGGGGGCTGGAGATCGAGTGCCTGTTGCCACGCTGGGCAGACATCGTCTCCCACCTGGACGAAGCTTCCGAAGTCCTGCTTATCGTCCGGGATGAGTACAAGGGGACCGCGCGCTGGCTAAAATACCGGGGGCAAGCTGGCCTCGTGGAATCCCCAAACTGGACGGTATGGAACCTGCCCTTCGAATACGAGAGCTCCCCCGAATACCGGTACGCGGTGTGCTCCACATCACCCCGGAACGGATCGACTTGATAGACGAGGGTCGCGGTTGGGGCCGCCGCGAGACGTTGGATTTGTAGTCCCAGGCAGGCGCAATGCACTGCCACCCCGCTCCCCAGCCCGCTAACATCTACCGGCACGTTGC